>JANNYO010000362.1:0-1845 GCA_031410115.1 Rhodanobacteraceae bacterium
AAACCGCGAAAACGATCACCAGCGATGGCTGGCTGCTCACCGGCGACATCGCCAAAATGGATGAAAAAGGCTTTTTCTACATCGTTGATCGCAAGAAAGACATGATCTTAGTGTCAGGATTTAACGTCTACCCAAATGAAATCGAAGACGTGATTGCACTGATGCCGGGCGTACTGGAAGTTGCCGTTGTCGGCGTGCCAGACGAAAAGACTGGCGAAGCCGTCAAGGTTGTCGTAGTGGCAAAGGATGCCAGCCTAACCGCTGAGGCGATCAAAGCCCACTGCCGCGAAAACATGACCGGCTACAAACAGCCCCGCGTGATTGAATTTCGCAAAGAGCTGCCGAAAACCAACGTCGGTAAAATCCTACGCCGCGAATTGCGCGATGCACCGACACCCTAGCCGACCTGCATAAACACGCCTTCATAAACGCGCTTGTCATCAATCCCGTGGCGTTTTAGACTCCACCCCGCGCCGGGCCAACGCCCCGCAAACGCCAAATGCCGTTGTAGCTCAGTTGGTAGAGCAACTGATTCGTAATCAGTAGGTCGGAGGTTCGATTCCTCTCACCGGCACCATCTCATAAAGCCAATTGACCGCACTGGTCGATGTGTTGTTTAAGTATTCGCTTTTTGATTTTCTCCGCTAGCCAGCATAACGTTCAAACATACGCACTTTTATGTTGTTCAAATACTCGCGTTTTCTGGTTTTCTGCTCTAGTTGCTACCAGGCCCTATCGCTCAACGCCCGCAAACCCGACCCTGAAATCGCCCGCAAAGAAAACTTTGCGTCCACCGCCAGCGCCATTTTGACGCCCATACCGCTTGCTGTGAGTTCGGCCTCTCTTGGCGAGCCCAAATCATCCGCTTCAATCGGGTTAATCACTCCGGACTTCACCCGCGCCACTGTCAGCTGCGCTCGAGTGCTGGCGGCTGGGCCTTCGCTCAAAATCTGGCCGCCTTCATTGAACTGCGTCAGCGTGTTGCCTGATTTCTCATGTCCCGCTCGGAATTCAACTAGAACGCGACACGGCGAAAACATATGAATCGATACGTCGAGTGGGATGACAAAATGGTGGAAGCCAACGTTCACAAACACGGTATTCGATTTGAGGCAGCCGCGCTTGTTTTCAATGATCCACTTGCGATGTCGCGGCAAGACCGAATTTAAAAGGGCGAGTAACTTTGGCAAACCATCGGCATGCTAGGCGTTTGCTTGATTGCGTCCTTATTCAGCTGTCGCGGCATGGCTGAAGTGCCAAGGCAAGGGCTGGCCTAAATCACATCCCACACATATTCGCCGCTTTTCAATGTCGCGGCAGCGATGGCATCCAACTGCGCGTCTTCATTGCTTAGTAGCGCGCGGATATTGCGCGCCATGCGGCGTTTAGCTTGCTGCGCGAACACCTCCGCTAGCACCAGGGTGGCTTCGGCTTTTGCCGGCTCTGTTTTTGCAATAGTGTCGGCGCGCGAATGCACGCACAGGCCGACAAATAGATCGATCGCCACATCGGCAATGCGCTTTTGCTGGTGTTGAAAATCTGCGATTGCTTTACCGTGCATGCGCAGCAGAGCATCGCCCGCTTTTGATAGTTCCAGCGTGTATTTTGCGTAAATGTCGCTGCCCACTTTCAAGCGCGGGTGCAGATTACTCAAAATTTTGTCGGCGCCAAAACCAGTAGCCTCTTTGAAGCGCTTTTCCGCATAGCCACTTAAGATGCCAAAGCCTTTAATCGGATTATTAAAAATATCGCCCACCGCAGCTTTTAATTCACCCAAGGACGAGCCGACATCTTTCAGCCCGCTGAGCGCGATGTAGAGGCGCAGGATTTCGTTTGTGCCTTCAA
>JANNYO010000363.1:0-2515 GCA_031410115.1 Rhodanobacteraceae bacterium
CCCATTCGCCTGCCAATGCGCGCTGGCAAGACGTACGCGCGCGTGCACGTCCAGTAAGCGTTTATTTTCTAAACACCAATTCACCGCGCGCGGCCAAAGCCGCAGCAGCGCATCATGTGCAGGGCGAAAACTCGGTTGGGCCGCCGTGTTGCCAGGCGCGATGCCGCTTCGCGCAATCGCTGGCATTGTTTGGTGGCTAACTAGTAGGCGTCGCTGCACCAGCAGCTGCACCAAATGGCGTTCGTCGTCGCTTGCTAAATCCGCCCACGACACCCAACGCGCGCTGGCGCTGTGGTGGGTGGCATCCAACATGATCATGCGTTGAAAAATATCCGGCAAGCACGCTGCTGACCCTGGCAGCGCCAACAGGGCATCTTCGGCGCGTTGCACCAGCGCACCCTCGAGCCTGCCGATGGCTTCGTAGGCGGCAAAGCTGAGCAGCCCGTTGGCAGACCTGCGTTCGTAAAGCGCTTCTAAGGTGAATTGCAGCAGCGGCAGCGATTCGGGTTGCGCCAAGGCACTGTCGCGCAGCACATCATCCAGGCGCGCGCCGCTGCGGTCGCGCTCGAATGAAAGGCCCGCCAAGCGGGCAGGGCTGCGAATCATCTGGGCAATTTCAGCCGCAGTGGGTGGCGGTAAATCGAAGTGGCCGATGCCCGCCTTGAGCGCCATGGTTTGCGGCAAGCTGCGCAATAACGCTTGGTAAAAATCACTGCGCGCCGTCAGCACAATGATCACCGCACCCGTCGCTGCGAGGGCGGCAAAAATGCGATCAATGTGAGTCTCGCCGGAAGGCGACACGGCAAAATGAGTCAGATCGGCCTGTTGACTGAGCGTTGATCGAACCAACAGCTCCAAATGGTCAACCACCAACAGCAGGCAACGGGTGCTTGCCGCACCCTCAACCAGCAGGCCAGCGCGGCGCAGGTTTTGGCAAAACGCCGCCGTCAGCTCAGCACTCGCTGCGGCATCAATAGGCTGCGTTTTTGGCGCATGCAAAAGTGCGTGCAACTCCGCCGCCAAAAAAACCTCGCGATCCGCCACACGCCAATTGGCGATGATTTGAATCAATGCATTTAGCGGTTCTGCGCTCAGGTTTTCACTCGCATCCCACTGCGCGCAGGCCACTACGCGCGCAGGCAACGGCGTGGCGGTTGACGTCAACAGCGGCACAATGCCGGCCTGCACGAAAGATGATTTCCCACAGCCGCTGGGGCCCAAAACTAAGGCCAAGCCACGTCCAAGCCGCCACTGCGCGCATAGCGCATCGCCAAAGCTTGCCAGCGCCTGGGCGCGCCCAAAAAACACCGCCGCATCCTTCGCTGTGAACGCGTCCAGCCCTGGGAATGGGCAGGCTGAGGCAAATTTCAACTGCTCAGCCGTGCTTGGATTGGGCGCCTGATCGGGGAATCCGAGGCTTGCGATGCATTGATAGCCACGCTTGCGCAGCGTTTGAATGTAGCGCGGGTTAGCGGCACTGTCGCCAAGCGCCCGGCGCAGCATCGCAATGCTGCGGTGCAACGGATTGTCACTGTAAAAAGTGCCGCCCCAAACTTCGTTGAGCAATACATCATTGCTCTGTACGCCATCACTGCGCATTGCCAAAAACAGCAGCAAGTCCATCACTTTTGGTTCTAAGGTAACGCGCTGATCGTCTTTGACAATCGTGTTTTCCGCCGGCATGACGAGCCAGTCGCCGATCCGCAACCAGTTTGGCTGGTAATCCCACAACCGTTTGCGAACGCTCACCGTTGGATCCAATAAAGTTTGAACGACGCCAAGCATAGATGACCCCCGACCCTAATCGGGTAGGCATTATCTAGTTTGCGGCGGCGAATCGATGGTGGCCCCGGACAGCTTTTCACGCGTCTTTTCGCGCTTCTGAGAAGTCATGCGAATCAGGTAAGATGCGCCAATGTCAGATCGGTAGCTGGGCAATGAACAATACAATCGGCGGGAACTTTAGGCAGCAAGGGGCGCATCGCGCGTGAGTGGTTTAGTGCCCAATTTCTCAGCTCCAAATACCGCCATCGGGTCAAAAAGCGTGGAGCAAACAAAATCACATCCAATTCCAACGCCCGAAGTACGTGCGGTGGTGTTGCTAGTTGATGATCAGCCGGTGATGGTCAAAGCGATTCGAAAGCTATTGGAGAGCTGCCGCGATATTGAGTTTCACACCTGTAGCGATGCCTTACATGCCGAAGAAGTGGCAATGGAAGTGCTGCCGACGGTGATTTTGCAAGAGTTGATGATGCGGGGCGTCGACGGCTTGACATTGGTGAAGCGTTACCGCGCAAATTCCGCATTGCGCGAAGTGCCGGTGGTGATGCTGTCAGATTTGGTCGCGCCGGAAACCAAAGCCAATGCGTTTATGAGTGGCGCGAATGATTACGTGGTGAAACTGCCGAGTGCGCTTGAGCTAGCGGCGCGCGTGCGTTATCACAGTCAGGCGTATTTGGCATCCCAGCAGCGCCATGCGGCGTACCGGGCAGTGGTGGAAGGGCAGCGCGCGATG
>JANNYO010000364.1:0-6543 GCA_031410115.1 Rhodanobacteraceae bacterium
GCGCCCAGTGCGCGCGCAGGCGCATGCCGGTCAGCGCTGCTTGAAAATCGCGTACCTTGCGATTATTAAAGCCTTTGCCGGAAAACTTGGCAATTCCGGTGAACAAAATAGGTAGAAATGCTGCGATCAACACACAATAGAATGCGGTCGTCATCGGGGTGGCCTTACACTTGAGCGATTGAGTCCCTAGAGTAAGGCGCGCACGAGTTCCATGCCACAACTTCGTATATTAGATTTGCCCGGACGCGGTGTTTTCGATTTAGATCTGGGTGCAGGCGGCATGATCGGGCGGGAAGCCGGGATCGCAATTCAAATTGAGCATCCAACCGTTTCGCGCCAGCACGCGCAATTCGTGCAAAGTGGCGCGAATATGGTGCTGATTGACATGGGCTCGGCCAATGGCACGCGCGTCAACGGCGTAAAAATCACCGGCCCAACGACGCTGCGTGAGGGCGATTCGATCGAGCTGGGAAAGGTCAACGCGCTGTATTTCAATAAAAATGCGCCAACCGCGATTGCCCCGGTCGGTCCACCAGGCAGTCAAGTGCCAGGCGGTCAAGCGGCAGGCGGTCAAGCGGCACCGGCGAGTCCTGCGCGTCAAAAAGTTGTCAGCAAAATCAATTTGGCAAAGCAAGCGGTTGCAGCAACCGCAACGCGAGAAGCGGGCGACACCGATGCGCCGCCCGTAGCGCACGTGCCGCTGGAACGGGTAGAGGACTTGCTCGCGGGGCTGTTAGAAATTTTGACCACGCCGCGCCCGCTAGCCGAACGTGCGCGCCATGTCAGCAATATTTTCCTGGCCATGCTGCCTAGTTTGAGTCAAGCCGCGCTGTTAGATCCGTGCGGTAAATTGATTGGCGGCATCGTTGATGGCCGGGTACTAGCAGCTGAATTCTACGGTGCGATTTCCGGCGCTTTGGGGGTGCACACCAGCGGTGCATTGATTTTAGATGGCCCGGCACTCGCGGGGCTAAACGCGCAGCTGAAAATCAAAGGCAATTTGCCCGCGTATGTGGTGTGCTTGCCGTTGGAAAGCGCGGTGTTTCCCGGTGGGGCGGTGTATTTAGAATCCAATATGGCGTTTTTCACCGGCGAAATTGCCGACGCACTGCGGGTTGGCGCGCGCGTGCTGGGCCCGCTGTTGGACCGTGCGCCGGAAGACGCGCGGCTAATGATTACCAATGACGATTTAAAATTGGGCCAACGCATTCAACGCAAGCTGCTGCGCCCGGCGCCGGAAGCTGCGGATGGCTTAAAAATCGCGGTGCAATACATTCCGCACTACGTCATCGGCGGGGATTTTTACGACATTGCCGTGTTGCCAAAAAAAGAATACGCATTTTTGGTAGGTGACGTATCCGGCAAGGGCGCATCCGCCAGCATTGTGATGGCGCAAATCATGGCGCTCAGCCGCGAGCTGATCGCGCAGTGTTCGGGCCCAGCGGTATTTTTGTCGCGTATCAACGCGGCACTCAGTGATTCGCTTGAGCCGGGCGTGTTTGCCACGATGGCAGCGGTGTATATCAATGCCGAAAAAGGCCAATGCCGCGTCGCACTGGCCGGCCACAGCGCACCGGTGATTCGCACCAAAGCAGGCAAAGTTTTGGAGTTGGGTTTTGATCCAGGCGCGCCGTTGGGCGCATCGAAAGTGCTCGACACCAAAGAGCAGCGCGTGCTGCTTGCGGTGGGTGATGCGCTGATTTTGAGCAGCGATGGTTTGGATGAAGCCGAGCGCTTGGACAAAGGTGCCAAGGGGCGCAAGCTTGAGCTGTTTGGCACCGACCGGCGCAACGAAGTGATCGCGCGCACACCGGGGGCGCAAAATCTCGCGATAGCCCTACGCGAGGCGGTATTTAGCTTTTCCGGTGAAGAACGTTCGAGCGATGACCTAACTATTTTGGTGATCGAGCGGGGCTAAACATGCAGCTGACAAATTTAACGGGCGCCGCCATACAGGCACCCGATGCGTTAGTTGCCGCCGGCATCATTCGCACCGGTTTTGCCCAGTTCAACACTGGCTTTCGCGCGGTAACCCAACGCGCCAAGGCACGTTTTGAGGCGCGCGCCTGGGCCGAATCACGCAGCGATGCGGTCGAACGCATCGGCCTTTATGATTTAGCGATTGAAGCAACCAGCCAGCTGCTGCGCGCCGCCCTGCTGCAGTTTGTCAGTGACAAAACCACCTGGGCCGCAGTCAAAGGCCACTACAGCGCACTGATCGCGCCGGATTTAGATCAAGAGCTATATAAGACATTTTTCAACACGTTGACACGGCGGTTTTTCAAAACACGCGGCGTCGATTCCGGCGTTGAATTCGTCGCCCTCGACATTGAACCAAGTGATCGCATCACCCGCCCCGTCGCGCGCCTAAGCTACACCGCCGGTGCATCGTTGCGCACACTGTTTCGCAGCGTCCTAGACGACGCCGGTTTCGCCGTGGGCTACAGCGACCCAGAGCGCTGCGCCACGCGCATTGCCCAAGCGTTGAGCGTCCAACTTGCACACTGGGGTGATCAGCCGGTGCGCGCAATTGAACTGCTTACGACTGTTTTTTATCGCGAACGCCGCGCCTATTTGGTCGGCCGTGTTTTTGGCGAAGAACACTTTTCACCGATTGCGATTGCGTTAAAAAATGAAGATGGCGCAGACGCGGGTGGTAACGGATTAGATCACGGCATACGCGCGGATGCAGTGCTGACACATCGCGACGATGTCGCCGCCCTTTTTGGCTACACGCGCAGCTATTTTCAGGCCGATTTAGAAACCGTTGGCGATGCGGTGGTGTTTTTACGCACCTTGCTGCCGCGCAAACCAATTGATGAGCTTTACACCGTTCTGGGCCGCGCCAAACAGGGTAAAACCGAGCGCTACCGGCATTTTTTTCGGCATTTAGAAGCGCGTGATGATCGCTTTAAATTGGCCGACGGGGAAAAAGGCATGGTCATGGCGGTGTTTACCCTGCCCAGCTACCCGCTGGTGTTCAAAGTCATACGCGACAAATTTGCGCCACCGAAAAACATCGTGCGCCAAGATGTGTTGGAGAAATATCAGCTGGTGTTTAAGCATGATCGCGCCGGGCGCTTGGTCGACGCACAAGAGTTTCGCTACCTAAAATTCCCACGCGCGCGCTTCACGCCCGAGGCATTACACGAGCTAATCGACACCTGCGGGTCGAGCGTGATCGTCGAAGGTGACTATGTGGTACTCACACATTTATACGTCGAACGGCGTATTCGCCCGCTGAATTTATACGTCAAAGAAATGCCTGAAGCATTGGCGGTGGCAGCGATGGTGGACTATGGCCAAGCGTTAAAAGATCTGGCTTACAGCAATGTTTTTGCCGGTGATTTACTGCTGAAGAATTTCGGCGTCACCAAAGGCGGGCGGGTAATTTTTTATGACTATGATGAGCTCTGCTTTGTCACCGAATGCCGTTTTCGCGAACTGCCCACACACAGCGACGACGATGATGGACGCGAAATTTACGTCGCGCCAAATGATTTATTTCCCGAAGAATTCCCACGCTTTTTAGGGCTAACGCCGGCGATGCACAAAGGCCTGATGGACGCGCACAGCGATGTGTTTACGCCACGCTGGTGGGTGGATGTGCAAAAGCAAGTTGCCGCCGGCGTGCGCCGCGAAATACCGCCGTATTCATTGGCTTTGCGGTTTGCCGATTAGCGTAACAACGCGGCAAAACCCTGTTGCTTCGATCGTGCGCTAAGCCGCTATGCTCAACAGATGACAAACATCCCCGAATTCATCGAAAAATGGCGCGACATTGGCGGTAAAGAGCGGCAAAACTATCCAGCTGTATTCAGAGTTTTCCCGCTCCGGCGGCAGCTACATCGAATTTCCCGACCCGCGCAGCTTTTCTATTACGCTGGATCAATTATCTGAGCCCGAAATCGCCGAGCGCCTGCGTCAGGTTTGGCTGAATCCGCTGGGTTTAGATCCGGCCAAGCGCAGTGCCAAAGTAACGCGCGAAATTGCCGATACCTTGGCGAAATTGGCAAAATCCTTGGAGGAAGCGAAGCACGACCCGGCGGTGGTGGCGCAGTTTTTAATGCGCTGCTTATTCACCATGTTTTCTGAGGACGTGGGCTTATTGCCAAAGGCCGCGTTCACTAGCTTGCTCGAACGGCTATCGAGTGAACCGCGCAAAATGCCCGCCGCGCTGGAACAATTGTGGGCCGATATGGACACCGGCGGTTTCTCTGGCCTGCTGTTTGAGAAGTTGCCGCGCTTCAACGGCAAGTTATTCAAGGAACGCCACGCGGTGCCGCTGAATCGTGATCAAATTGATCTGCTGATTTTGGCCGCCAAGGCCGATTGGCGCGATGTTGAACCAGCGATTTTTGGCACGCTGCTGGAACGCGCGCTCAATGTTGAAGAACGCCACCGTTTGGGCGCGCACTACACGCCGCGCGCCTATGTCGAGCGCTTGGTGTTACCCACCGTGATTGAACCGCTGCGCGAGCGCTGGCAAGACGTGCAGACGGCAGCGGTGAATTTAGATTCAGTCGGCAAAGCCAAAGAAGCCGCTGTTGAAATTAGAAAGTTTCATTACGATCTCAACCAAATCAAAGTGCTAGACCCAGCCTGCGGCACCGGCAATTTTCTCTACGTTACGCTCGAACACCTCAAGCGTTTGGAAGGCGAAGTGCTGAATATGCTCGCCAGCATGGGCCAGACCGAGGCGATGCTATTTGCGACAGCACAACCGTTATGTTCGCAATTAAAAATGTTGTGCAAGGTGCGATTCTCTCCGCCCGCATTCACGTCACCTGGGCCTTAGCCGCAGGCGGCACGCTTGAGGATCGCCCGCGCTACAATAAAATCCGTTGCTTCGAAACCTTCCCCTTTCCCGCACTTGCCAGCCCGATTCTGGGCGACGGTGAGGAAGCAAACAAAACTCTAGTCGAAAAATTACGCAGCTTGGGCGAACAGCTAGACGCACACCGCAAACGACAACAGGCGGCGCACGCGGGTTTGACGTTGACCGGCATGTATAACGTGTTGGAAAAGCTCAAAAGCGCTGAGCCTTTGACCGATAAAGAGAAAATCATCCACGAACAAGGCTTGGTCAGTGTCTTGAAAAGCCTGCACGACGAGATTGATTTGACGGTGCTGGAGGCTTATGGCTGGGGCGATTTGTCGGGGTTGATGCAGGTGGTGAATGGCAACGTTCAAAGTATGGATTACCCCTCACCCCAACCCTCTCCCCGCAATAAGTCTATGATTAAAAAAAAATTTTCGGGCGTAGAGAGGGAGCAAATTACGGCGCTACCGGCTCCCTCTCCACGCCCGCAGGAATTGTTAGAAACCGAACTGGTGGGGCGGGGAGAGGGTTGGGGTGAGGGGCAATCAGCAGCGAACTTGTTGGCCGCTTCAAAGGCGTCAAAGCGCCGAAACTGGGCGAACTGTTGCAAACGCTAGTGGATATGGGGCGGGCGCGGGAAACCAATAAGGGGTTTAGTGCGTGAGTTCAGTTCAAGCGGAACCACACCTGATTTATCGAATCTTGCATATCGATAATATTCCCTGGGTATTGGCGCACGGGTTGCAACCACCCAATGGACTACAAAACCCATAATATGTGCCGCGGGGAAATCGTGAAGTCATTGACCGACGTGCACGAATCGTCGTGTCCGGGCCACCGTCTGGTCTGCTGCATGATTTTGTGAAATATGTTGTTTATGACCGCAACGCCGCAGTAGCAACTGCGCGCTGCTTTAGCGCCCAGGATCCTTGGCAAGACTGTTTAGATTGGCAAGCCATCGACAGCTCAGACTTTCGTTATGATGCGATGCAGCCGGATCGTAAGCATAAGCAGCAGGCGGAATGCTTAGTTCATGGCGCGGTGCCAAATAGTGCACTACTCGGGTTCGTTTGTTGTGATGAACCTACCAAGGAAGTTCTGCAAAATCAGATCAACCAAGCAGACACAAAAACGAACGTTTTTTAAAGCGCCCAACAACCCGTGCGACATAAACCAAGCAAAACCTTGCGCCGCCACTTCAGTTAGTCAACTAATTACCCTACACGTTCACTGGATTGATCTATCGCGCCCACTTCGCGCGTCGTCAGCAGCACGCCATTTGCACTGGCGTCAAATGCCACAGTGTCGACGCGGCGTTCGCGCATCCAAATCATGCCGCGAAAACGCTCGCGCCCGTTCGGGCAGTAGTCGAAGGTATAAACGCGACGAAAAATGCCTTTTTTGAATTCGAAGCGGCGAAACGCCACTGACTGATCCAATAGCTGCACACCGGTTTGCACACACGCCGCATTCGCGCCCCGAAATGCCGCTTCGGCTGCCATTCGGGCACTGCGCCAAAAAATCAGGCCACCGCCGAGTACAACCATCCAAATCAATATCCAAGGTGACACCTGTTTGCTCCTCAACGTGTTTGCCGCGTCGCCTTCCGGCGAGACTTAAATGCCGTGTCGCCTTCCGGCGAGACTTAACTGCCGTGTCGCCTTCCGGCGAGACTTAAATGCCGTGTCGCCTTCCGGCGAGACTTAAATGCCGTGTCGCCT
>JANNYO010000365.1:0-2871 GCA_031410115.1 Rhodanobacteraceae bacterium
GCGGCATGCGCTTGCGGAGCAGGAGTGAGGTGGCCTGTGGTATTTTTTTCGTGAGCAAAATTACAGCACTCAATTATTTGTAGTTTAAAACGCGAAGCGGCCCTTCGTGCGGTGCCATAAGAACATGCGCCGGGTGACCGATCCCGCAGGGATCGCATAAGGTAGCCGGGTGTCGAAGCGCAGCGTAGACCACCGGAACGCCGCGTTTTATTGTGTTTCGACCCTGTATGGGTCGCACAATTGGGAACGAATACGCGCCTAGAACGCGTCAAATAATGGGTGGATTGCGACAACGCAAACCTGTGCGACCCCTTGCGGGGGTCGAAATCTAAAAAATTCGTCCTGTCCGGTGGTCTCCGGCGCGTTGCGCCTGCGACACACCGGCTACCATTGTGTGATCCCTGCGGGATCGGCTACTCGATGCACTGTCCAAGCTTGCGCCGCGCGAAGGGCTGCTTCGCGTCCTAAACTACAAATAACCAAAGTGCCAAATCATCAAGCACCAAACTCAGGAACGCCGCATACACAACGCCCGTCTGTTGCCGGTGCCGGCAACGGTGCTCGAGTACCGAGTGCCATCGTTCAAATGCACGTACCAAGCCTCGGAGGCACCATTTTGCTCGTTAGTCCAATAGCCACCGCCGGTAAAGTTAATCAACGGCGTTGCAACTTTGATTCAACTGCAAACTGCTTGAGCTGCATACCTACCGGTACGGCTATTTGGCTTTCTGAGATGGTGCGCTCGAAGGGACTCGAACCCCTGACCACCTGGTTCGAAGCCAGGTGCTCTATCCAACTGAGCTACGAACGCGCCGGTGGAGGTTAACCTAAGCGCGTTGGATTTTGCTACTAGCTACTGCCGCAAGTTTTTTCGCCTTTTAGGTATTGTGCATTGACGTAATAGTCCGGAATTGCTACACCAACGAGCATGCGCTTTTGCATTGCCGACGCTGGAAAAATTCATGTTTAAGGCCCTTAGCTCCAGCAGAGAACCCATGAGTCGCGTCGATACGGCTTGGCTGCGAATGGAGCGGCCGACGAATTTAATGATGATTACCAGCGTGATGACTTTGGCTGGTGCACTCGATATTGTGAAGTTGAAAGCGGTTTTGTCGGAGCGGTTTTTGGCGTTTCGCCGATTTCGCCAGCGCGCGGTGGAAATTGCTGGGCAGTCGTTTTGGGAGTTCGACAAAGATTTTGATTTGAATTGGCATGTACGGCGCATGGCGCTGCCGGGCAAAGCGACCAAGGATGAGCTGGAGGAATATGTCAGCCAGTTGGCGAGTACGCCGCTGGATAAATCTAAGCCGCTTTGGCAGTTTCATATCGTCGAAAACTATCAGGGCGGCACCGCTTTGGTGACGCGTGTGCACCATTGTTATGCCGATGGCATGGCGTTGGTGCAGGTTTTACTAAGTTTGACCGATGCGACGGCGGCGGCGTCGCTGGAGGCGCGGCCGGTGAAAACGCGGCTGAAAGTCGATGGCGGTACGGTGTTTCAGCGCTTACTGGAACCAGCACGCTTGGGCTTAGATCAAATCAAAGCGTTTGGCGAAAAAGCCGCTGATATGCTGGTGAATTACGCAAAGGATCCGGAAAAAACGCTGGATGCTTTGAAACTCGGTGCCAGTGAAGTTGGCGAAATTGTCAGTGAATTAGCCACCGCAATTACCTTGCCGGATGATCCGTACACGGTTTTTCGCGGGCCGCTGGGGGTCAGTAAACGCGTTGCGTGGTGTGATCCGATTCCGCTGGAGCTGGTCAAATCAGTCGGTAAAGCGCTGGATTGCACGGTGAATGATGTGCTGATGGCCTGCGCTGCAGGCGCGCTGCGCCAATACATGCTGGACATGGGCGAGGCCACGCCCGAGGTTGGAATTCGCGCGACGGTGCCGGTGAATTTGCGGCCACTTGAGCATGCAAAAAAACTCGGTAATCACTTCGGCCTGGTGTTTCTTGACCTGCCAGTGCACGAGGCCAATCCGCTTGCACGCCTGTTTGCGGTGCGTGCGTGTATGCAAAAACTTAAATCGTCGCGTCAAGCGATGGTTTCTTTTGGACTTTTAGCGGCGCTCGGCTTAGGACCTGCGGTGGTGCAGCGACCAGCGTTGGAGATGTTTAGTCGCAAGGCGACTGCGGTTGCGACGAATGTTCCGGGCCCGCCGGTGCCGCTGTACTTGGCGGGACATAAAATTACCGACCAGATGTTTTGGGTGCCGCAGACCGGTTCGGTGGGCATGGGCTTGAGTATTTTGAGTTACAACGGCGCGGTGCATTTTGGCCTCATCGTGGATAAGAAAAATGTTGCCGTGCCGAATTTAATCGTGCAGCGCTTTCGCCCGGAGCTGGAAAAATTAGTCATGCTGACGCTTTTGGGCGCGCAAACCATTGATCAAGCAAGCGCGTTTTCTGACAATGCCAAACCACGGCAGGTTAAAAAGCTGGCGGTGAAGGGCGTAACGCCGACTACGCAGCGCCGTTCAAAAAAATGATTTTGTGTTACATCTTCCGCAGCGCACATTAACAAGGCACTATCCGATTTTAGATGTGGTGATGCAGCGCACGTTTAGAATTTTTTGTTCCATCGTTTAGCCTAGGCAAAACCGGTTTTTGTACGATTTGCCTAGACAAAATAAATTATTCAGCCCCGTAACTCCGCACAACTTCCAGAGCAGTCAGCATCCATGAAAATTGATTTACTTGAAGATGATCCAGATCAAGCCGCACTTTTACGCGTTTGGTTAGAAAGTGAAGGGCATATCGTACGTTGGTATCGGTCCGGCGCAGATTTGACGCGCGCGCTGCATCGGGATGTGCCGGATGTGCTGTTGCTGGACTGGGTGTTGCCAGAATCAAGCGGTATGGACGTAT
>JANNYO010000366.1:0-2291 GCA_031410115.1 Rhodanobacteraceae bacterium
GAGCGTGCCGTGCAGGCCGCCCCGACCGATGCCGCCGCTCAAGCGGGCTTGGCACGCACGCTTTCGCAGCTACTGACCCAGGCGCAAAATTTGCTCAAACCCGAACCCGCGCGCGCCGCAGTTTTGCTCTCACGCTTAGCGCGCACGCAAAGTAGCGATCCGCGCGTCGCGACCTTGCAAGCACGTTTGACTAGTCCGCGCGGCACCGCGCCCACGCCACCGGTCGCGGCGCAAACCGCATCGGTGGACGAGCAGTTGCAGCTGGCACTGCGCGCCGAGCGCGCGCGCGAATGGCTGGGCGCGCGCGGCGCCTTAGCGCGCTATCTTGCCGTGTTGCGCGTTGACGCCAATAACGCCCAAGCCAAGTCTGGCGTCGCCACCGCCGAAGCCGCTGCGGTCGAGTTGCTGACCCAGGCGATTGCCAGCAAAGACAGCGCCAGCATTGATCGCGTCCAACGCGAATGGGAAAGCGTGCAGCCCGACGCCAGCGCGCGCCAAGTGCTGATGCGCAAATGGCGCGCCCAGCAAAGCGACGGCGACGAGCAGCGCGCCAATATTTCAGAATGGCTCAACCAGGCCAAAATCGCACTCGCCGCCGGCCAGCTCACCTCGCCGCCCGGGCAAAGCGCCGCCGACCGTTTTACTGCCGTGCTAGCGCTTGATCCAAAAAACGCCGACGCCCGCGCCGGCCTGCAAAAAATTGCCGCGGCGTTGATCAGTCAAGCCGAACTTGCCATCGCCCAGTCACGTTTCGAAATGGCGGAAAACCTGATTCAACAGGCCACTGAGCGCGGTGCCGGGGCAAAAGCTCTGCGCAGCGTCAGCGCCAAGCTCGATGCCAAACGCGCCGGCGATTTGCCCCCGGTTGTGCCCGTCATCGTGCAGCCCAATCCCGAAGATGTTAGCCGCCGTAGCAAAATTATGGCCGATATCGACGCCGCACTCGAGCGAGATGCCCTGCTCGATCCACCCGGTGCCAACGCGTTCGATTTGATTCGCCAAGCACAGCGCTTAGGCCCGGGTGCGGACATCAGCGATCGTATTCAACGCCTCAGCAGCGGCCTAAAAGTGCAGCTAGCGCAAACCGTGGAATCCAGCGATTTCGAGAACGCCGCCAATATTTTAAGCTCCCTGCGCGCGCTCGGCCCCGACGCCAGCTTAAACGCCCTGCGCGGCCAGCTGATCGAAAGCGTGATCAGCGACATCCAAACCAAAATCGACTCCGGCGCACTCGACGCCGCCGAACGTCGCCTGGGCCTGCTCAAACAAATCGACAACCGCCACCCAGAAATTCCGGCCCTGCAATTGGCTCTGGTCACGGCGCGCGGCGCGGGTTAGAAAAGCGTGCGAAAAATCTCCGCAATGAGTAGCCCCGACCTGGTTGGCGCAGTCATTGCTCCACTCGTGAACGTTTTGCTACCCAAGGTCATGCAATCAGCCGAAAGAATCTCGCGCGCACAATGCCTGCGGGCCGATTTGCCGTCGACATTTTATGCATCCGACATTGCCGTATTTAAACGGCGGGGCCGTCCGTAGCAACGCGCTTTATCGCGCCGCCTGATCCAACGGACTAATCACCGCGCGCCCACCCTTATTCAAAACATGCGTGTAAATCATCGTCGTCGCCACATCCGAATGCCCCAGCAATTCCTGCACCGTCCGAATGTCGTAACCCGCCTCCAATAAATGCGTCGCAAACGAATGCCGCAGCGTGTGGCAGCTGGCGGGCTTATGGATGCGCGTACGCAGCAGCGCCGAATGCACCGCCCGCTGCAATACTTTTTCATCTAGATGGTGCCGCCGCAGCGCACCACCCAGCGGGTCGATGCCCAAACGCGACGCCGGAAAAATATACGCCCAAGCCAGCTCGAACCCAGCGTTCGGATATTTGCCCGCCAACGCAAACGGCAGCGCCACACCGGCAAATTCCGCCGTCGCCAAGTCACGCCGATGCACCACCGTAACCCGCTCCAACTGCTGTTGTACAGGCACAACCAACGCCGCAGGTAACATGGTTCGCCGGTCCTTGCCACCCTTGCCCCAGCGCACGGTAATTTCTAAGCGCTGAAAATCCACATCCTTGACCCGCAGCCGCAAACATTCCATCAGCCGCATGCCCGTGCCGTAAAGCAAACTCGCCATCAGCCATTCGCGCCCGTCCATGTAGGCCAAAAGCTCACGCACCTCAGTTACCGACAGCACACACGGCACATGCTGACTGACCTTCGCCCGCGTCACGTCACTCAGCCAAGGCAGCTCAATCTCGAGCACCTCACGATACAAAAACAGGA
>JANNYO010000367.1:0-14088 GCA_031410115.1 Rhodanobacteraceae bacterium
TGTCATTGAAAGGCTTGCCCGGCACATCGGGAATTATTTTAACAATTTGCGCGTTGTACGGTTTTGGTTTTGCTATTTTGACTTCGACGGTCATGCGTAGGTTTGGCGGAGTTGCCTCTTTGCTATTTGCGATACTTGTGCCCCTCTGTCCGGTTCTGGTGTTGCTGATATCACACTTGTGGACGGATGTTTTACTGGCGGGCTTTCTATTACTTGCATTCGCAGCAATGCGCGATGCCGCGTTTTCGATATGGCGCTTGATCCTAATAATGCCTCTTTGTGTCGCCGCAGCATGCATACGACACAATAGTTTAATTGCTTTGATTCCCCTGCTCTGGTTTTGGACGGGTCTAACGTTTTGGACCAGCATATGGTCAAGAAAGCGGCCCATACTAAATCGCGGAATCTTGGTCATCGCACTTTTGCTGCCGCTGTGGTTAAGCGCTCATGTCCTTCGGTCAGTTTTGGTAAAGCAGAGATTAGACACCTGGGCGGTGACACTAATGTTTGACCTGCAAGCCGTTAGTGTCAGTACTAGTGTCAATAGAATCCCGAAAAATTTGACTGGGGAGGGGATGCAGGCTCAGGAACTTGCAGAAGCCTTTAATCCATATTCCGCGACCAAACTGTTTTCAGCAACGCGCTCAGGTGTGGCGAACCCGACGGTCGGGCCACTAGACCCAAATCAACGGCAAGCACTCGTCTCCGCTTGGCTTACTGCCCTCTCTGAACCCGCCTATTGGCAACACCGAATGCGACTTTTCCGGGGCTTACTTGGCACACATCGAGGCTCGGATTTAGTTGGTCTTGCCGATTCACCTCAAATAGTTGCCTACAAAGACAATCCACCGATGGTGTTTGCAAATCCTACGGCGCACCAGCTCTATCGTTTAATTGTGGATGGTTTACGAGGTACGCCGATTTTTTCCGCAGGTTGGTATCTGATTTTAGCTGGTGGGTTAATTGCGCTGCGATGGCGCAGAACCCAGGATTGGTTGCGTGATTACTATCTGGCGCTTTATGGCAGTGCATTGATCTATACATTGCCCTACTTTTTTATTGCGCCCTCGGCTGAACTGCGTTACGTGCTCTGGAGTGTGTTGGCTTCATGGTTGTGCATGATATTTGTCCTGCTGGATTGGCTTCGTCCGAGTAAAATTATTGCCACGCATATGCCCGAATTCTAAGTTCAATTCTGTGATTCTCGAAAACCTCGTTCAATGCCGGGTTACAGCAGCAAGCGCCGTACATCCGCTAATTGTTGGGTGATAAATGCGGCAAATCGGGCCGCGTCAGCGCCATCAATGACGCGATGGTCGTAACTCAAACTGAGCGGCAACATTAGGCGCGGCTCGAAACTACTGCCATTCCAAATTGGCTGAATTTGCGACTTACTAACGCCTAAAATCGCGACTTCAGGTGCATTAACGATCGGGGTAAAACCGGTGCCGCCAATGCCACCCAAACTTGAAATCGAAAAACAGCCGCCGGTCATGTCGCCAGGCCCGAGCTTTTTCTCGCGCGCCTTGACACTGATTTCGCCCATTTCTTTTGCCAGCGCCAATAGTCCTTTTTGATCGCAATTGCGAATCACCGGCACGACTAGGCCATCGGGCGTATCCACCGCGATGCCGATGTGGAAATAGCTCTTGAGTACTAAATTATCGCCGTCCAGCGAGCTGTTAAAGCGTGGGAATTTCTTCAGCGCCGCCACCACGGCTTTGATCATAAACACCAGCGGCGTTAGCTTTAAGTCTTTGTTTTCTTCGCCCAATTTCTTGCGGAACGCTTCCATTTCGGTCACGTCCGCCGCATCGTTTTGCGTTACGTGCGGAATCATCGCCCAATTGCGCGCAAGGTTTTGCCCTGCGATTTTGTTGATGCGCGACAGCGGTTTGACTTCTACCGGGCCAAACTTGGCAAAATCCACTACCGGCCACGCCAGCAATTGCAAGCCTGAGCCGCCGCCGGTCGTGGCCTGCGCTACCGCAGGCGCGGCTAACGTGGCTTTAACGTAAGCCTGCACGTCTTCTTTAGTGATACGGCCTTTGCGGCCAGAGCCCAGCGTTACTTTTGCTAGATTGACACCCAACTCGCGCGCGAACAGGCGCACGCCGGGGCTGGCGTGGGTTAGCGCTGAATCACTCGAATCGGCAGCTGTTCGCGCGACGACCGGAGCCGACACCATTGCCACAGCGACGGCTGGCACGGGCGGCGCGGCGACCGGCGCTGCAACAGCAGCAGGCGCCGACACCGGCTTTGGTGCGGCGGCAACGGCTGCCACTGGTGCCGCTGCCGTGGCTTCGATCATTGCGACCACCGCGCCTTCACCGACGCGATCACCCAATTTCACTTTGATCTCGCGCACAACGCCGTCGAAAGGCGCTGGCACTTCCATCGTGGCTTTGTCGCTTTCCAGCGTTAAAAGCCCCTGATCTTTCTTAACTGCATCGCCGAGCTGCACCAAAATTTCGATCACTGGAACGTCTTTGTAATTGCCGATATCTGGCACGATTGCAGGCTTAAGGTCGCTCATGGCAGGCTTTTAGAAAGGTGGGAAGTACAAGCTTAGCAGCTGAAAACAGTCAGTATCCCGCCGTGGCGCGATTTAAAACCAAATCCCATCCAGCGGCGAGGACGCCGAGGCAAAGCGTTTTTTCGGCATACGTCCTGCTAGATAGGCTTCGCGCCCCGCCTCAATGGCTTTGCGCATGGCGCTTGCCATCAAAATCGGATTTTTGGCGAGCGCAATGGCGGTGTTCATCAGCACACCATCGCAGCCAAGCTCCATCGCAATTGCGGCGTCGGATGCGGTACCGACGCCAGCATCGACCAAAATCGGCACTGTTGCTTCTTCCACAATCGTCAAAATATTGTAGGGGTTGCGGATGCCCAAGCCTGAGCCTATCGGTGCCGCTAACGGCATGACCGCGACCGCGCCGCGCGCCGCCATTTCTTTCGCGATTACCGGATCATCGTTGGTATAAACCATCACCTGAAAGCCATCCTTGACCAGCTCGTCAAGCGCCACTAGTGTTTCAATGACGTTTGGAAACAGCGTTTTTTGATCCGCCAGAACTTCCAATTTAGTTAGGTTATGACCATCTAATAGTTCACGCCCTAACTGACAGGTGCGCACCGCGTCTTTGGCGTTAAAACAGCCGGCGGTATTGGGTAAAATCGTGTAGCGTTTTGGGTCCAGCACATCGAGCAAATTCGGCTGGTTAGGATACTGACCAATATTGCTGCGGCGAATCGCCACCGTCACGATTTGCGCACCGGCAGATTCTGTTGCCAAGCGCGTTTCCTCTAAATCTTTGAATTTGCCGGTGCCGGTCAGTAGGCGCGAGCTATAGGTTTTACCGGCCAAAATAAGCGGGCGATAAAGCAAAGTCTCGCCCGCAGGCGATACGGAAAGCAAAGTCTCGCCCGCAGGCGATACGGAAAGAAGAGTCTCGCCCGCAGGCGATACGGGAAAAATAGTCATGGCATTCACCGTGGGGTTTAATTGGGCAAAGTGTTTAATTGGATATCACGCGTGCGCGCAACTCGGCGGCGGCGGCGCGCGTCGACTGTGTCACCTGTCCGCCCAGCATGCGCGCAAGTTCGTCGATGCGTTGATCTTCCTGCAATAGCTGCACACTTGATTGAGTCTGCAGGCCGTCGGTGGTTTTGCTGACTTGGCAGTGCTGATCGCCGTGTGCCGCAACCTGGGCCAAATGCGTGACCACGAGCACCTGATGTTCACGCCCGAGCTTTGCCAGCAGTTGCCCGACGGTATCTGCAACCGCGCCGCCAATGCCGGCATCAACTTCGTCAAACAGCAGCACCGGCACTTTGGCTTTATTGAGGCTTGCTACTTTTAAGGCCAAGCTCAGGCGCGATAGTTCACCGCCACTGGCAGTTTTGCGCAGCGGTTTTAGCGCTTGACCAGGATTGGCGCAGACGACAAATTCACCGGCTTCTGCACCGAGTGCCGAAAAATCGCTGGCGGCGCGCGCGCTAAATTCAAAGCCTAGTTTGCCGCCCGCCATGCCAAGTTTTTGGATCAGCGCTTCGGCGGCACGGCTGAGTTTTTTTGCCGCCTGCTGGCGTTTTGCCGTTAACGCTTCGGCGGCTTGCTTCCAGGCAAGTTCACTATGTTGCCGCGCAATTGCAAGTGCGGCTAAGCGCGCATCTGCGCCGCCCATTTGCGCCACGCGCGCTTTAATTTCCGCCGCTTTCTCGGCCAATTGTGCGACCGGCACCCTATGTTTGCGGGCCAAGTCATGCACTTTTGAGAGTTCCGCTTCGACTTGCGCCAACTGTTTTGGATCCAGCGCCAAATCGTTCCGAACGTCTTCCACGAGGGCCAAGGCTTCGTCAATTTCAATCGCAGCGCTTTCAATCAACGCCGCCGCTTCCAATAGCTTGGCATCGACGGCGCCGTGTTTGCGCAAGTCATTTTGGATGTGCCCGAGCTGGCGCGCCACGCCCTGCGGCGCGTCCCGATCTAAGCGCTGCATCGCTGACTCAACTGCCGCAATCAGCGCCTCGGCGTTCGCAAGTTTGCGCTGCTTGCTGTCTAGTTCCGCCAAATATTCTGGCCCAAGCTTTTGCTTCCCCAATTCCACCAGCTGCTGGGAAAGCAGCTCTAACAGCTCAGTGCCGCTACCGCTAAGCTTTTTCAGCTCGGCGGTTTCTGTGGCGATGCTTTTGACTAAAAGTGCGGCATCTTTGACTGCGGTTAGCTCAGCTGTCGTGGCGGCGTAATGATCCAATACGTCCAACTGCCGCGCCGGTTCTTGCAGCATCATGCTGTCGTGCTGCCCGTGAATTTCAATCAGCTGTTCCGCCAATTCGCGCAATTGTGTTAGTGGCACCGCGCGCCCGTTAATCCAGGCTTTTGAGCTACCCTCGGTGCGCACCACGCGGCGCAATTGCACGGATGCGCCTTCACCTTCATCGAGTTCAGCCTCTTTCAACCAGCGCCGCACGTGCTTTAACGGGCCGATGGCAAACTCAGCGCTCAACTCAGCCCGTTCAGCGCCCGCGCGCACCACGCCGGCATCGGCACGCGCCCCGGCGAGCAATGTCAGCGCGTCCAACACAATACTTTTACCCGCACCGGTTTCACCCGTCACTACCGTCAAGCCGTCGGCAAAGCGCAAATCTAGCGCGCTGATAATGGCGAAATCGCGGATCGTAAGGGTGCTCAGCACAAAACTTTAAGCCAGGATATAACAGGGTTTATACGGGTTTGTGCCAGGCAATTTCATCCGGTGCTGGGTGACAAAAGCGGCCAACAGCGCATCGAGTGCGGTCATGATTTCCGGCTCGCCGCTCAACACATACGGGCCAAATTTCTCAATCGCTTGAATGCCTTCTTCTTTGACGTTGCCAGCGACTATGCCGGAAAACGCGCGTCGTAAATCTGCTGCCAATTCGTGCGGCGCGCGGTTGCGGTGCAGATCGAGCGCTGCCATATTTTCATGGCTGGGCTCGAAGGGCTGTTGAAAGGCAAACGGCAATTTGATCGACCAGTTGAAGAAAAATGCATCGCCTTCTTTCATCCGATTCGCGCGCACATCGACCAAGCCACGCTTCATCACTTCCGCCGCACGCGCTGGATCATCAACGACGATTTCATAGCGTTTCGCCGCATCATCGCCCAAGGTCAGGCGCAGGAAATGATCGATCTGCTCAAAATATTCGCGGCTTTCTTTCGGCCCTGTCAACACAAACGGAAACGGCATATCCGCGTTGTCGGGGTGCAGCAAAATGCCCATTAAATACAAAATTTCTTCCGCCGTACCGACGCCACCAGGGAACACCAAAATGCCGTGGCCTAGACGCACAAAGGCTTCCAAACGCTTTTCGATGTCCGGCATGATCACCAGCTGATTGACAATCGGATTCGGCGATTCCGCCGCGATGATTCCCGGTTCGGTAATACCAATATAGCGGTTGCGATAGCGCCGCTGTTTTAAGTGCGCAATCGTGGCACCTTTCATCGGCCCCTTCATCGCGCCCGGCCCGCAGCCCGTGCAGATATCTAAACCGCGCAGGCCCAGTTCGTAGCCCACTTTTTTGGTGTAGGCGTATTCAGAACGGTTGATCGAATGTCCGCCCCAGCACACCACCAAATTGGGCTCGGCATTGGGTTTCAAAACACGCGCGTTGCGCAAAATCTCAAACACCGCATTGGTGATCGACTCAGGGTCGTCCATTGTGTGTTTGCCGCGAATTTCATTTTCGACATACACAATGTCGCGCAGCACCGCAAACAAAAGCTCTTTGATGCCCTGAATAATCACGCCGTCGACAAACGCCTGCGCCGGCGCATTTTCCACATCCAACGCCACGCCACGATCCTGCTGCTCAATGCGGATGGCAAAATCTGGGTAGCGTGCTAACAACCCGCGCGCATCATCGGTCTCTGCACCCGTGGTCAACACTGCCAGGGCGCAGCGGCGAAACAAATGGTAAAGGCCAGATTGGGATGAATCGGCCAAGCGGCGCACTTCACGCTTGCTTAAAACTTCCATGCCGGTATCGGGAAGTATTCGGGCGCTGACGGTATTTCGGGTCATATTTCACTCAAAGCGATCACCAAACGTGAAAGACGTGGGCGCGCATGTTGTCGGCTAAGGAGAATAGCCTTAAGGCTGGCATGTGGACAAGTCTTGCCGAAAGGCGACACGAACGGCACGTTTTTCAGTGCCTCAACGCCGCCTGCAGCGCGCGGCGAATGAGTTCTTCGGCGCTTAAGCCGGTGGCATCAACTTTCTTGAGCAGCGCCTGCACTTCGATAGGCTTGTAGCCCAGCGCGCCCAGCGCCACCGTGGCTTCGGTCAGTGGGTCAGCGGCAACGCTGCCAGCGCCGCGCCCGAGTGCGATGCCAGCACCGCTGAAACTGCCGAGCTTATCTTTCAGTTCTACAATCATGCGTTCGGCGGTTTTTTTACCGACGCCGGGAATGCGCGTTAGGGCAGTGACATCGGCGGTTTGGATCAGCCGAGTAAATTCCGCAACGCTGGCACCGGACAACACCGCCAATGCCATTTTTGCGCCGACGCCGGTGATTTTGAGCAAGGTGCGAAACAGTGCGCGGTCTGATTCGCTGGCAAAGCCATAGAGCGAATGCGCGTCTTCTTTAATCGCTAAGTGCGTGTGCAAAATGACTTCTTTGCCAACTTCCGGCAAATCATAAAACGTTGACATTGGCGCGTCGACTTCATAGGCGACACCGGCGACATCAACCAATAAATGCGGTGGCTGCTTTTGCAGCAAAATGCCGCGCAAACGACCAATCATGGTTTACGCGTTGCCGAGGGCGGCGGGGTTTGCGGTGGCTTTGGTGCGTTGCTCTGTTGTTGCATCGGTGCCGCACCCAGCACGCCGGATTGGAATTGTTTGAACAGCTCTAAATTACGCTCGGTCAAGCTCTGAAACACGCTGAGCGGGGATTGCCCAAGTACGGTGTTGAGCTGAGATCTAAACTGCTGCTGCTGATCAAGAAAGGTTTGCAGGCTGCGCTCCAAATAGCTCGCCATAAAGCCCTGCAGCTGATCGCCATAAAACCGAATCAGCTGGGAAAGGAGTCGCGTTGACAGCATCGGCTGGCCACTTTCTTCACATTCGGAAATGATCTGCAACAGCACTTGCCGGGTCAAATCCGCGCCGGTTTTTGCGTCTTGTACCTCAAATTCTTCGCCGTCAGTGACCAACTGGCGAATATCCTCAACGGTGACATAGCTTGAGATCACGGTGTCATAAAGCCGCCGGTTCGGGTACTTCTTAATGATGCGAGTTTTAGCCATAGATTCGACGCTAGCAAAATTTAGTTAAATGATAATTAGCAAATTGCAACAATTCTGCAACAATGGCCGTTATTGTGCAGGTGCAGACAAAGCGCAAAAAGCGCGTTTCCGCAGCAATGACCTGGACTACTGTGCGTTACTTGCTTCTGTTTGCGCCAAGGCACTGCCTGTCCACTCCGTCACCAACGACTTAATTCCAGCTGTAAGTGCACTGATGGTCGGCGCGTCTACAGCTTCATTGGCACCGTGTGCAATGCGGTTGCGTTTTCGCATCAACTCATGAAGAGCATCCACTTGATCCACCGATATCTCGCCTTGCGTGTACATGTGGTTTAACAGCTTTGCCGCTGGAAGCCGTTCGACTGGGATATTTTGCGCAATCGCCTGCTTACGAAGCGCCGACTCAAAAATGCTCCATAAATAAAGCGTCGCCGGTTCAATCTCGCCATTGCCAAGCATTAACTCGACTTGCTTGATTTTATTGATTAGCTGCGACCAAGTAGGCAAATCGCCGTTGGTGGTCGGAATTTTGCTGATATCGACATCGTCCAAAGTTACAAGCAAAAAGCGCCAGCCAGAATGCTTCGATATTTCTTCTGCAATAGATTGAAATCGATCAATCGAAATACCAGAGGAACTCGTCTTGATCTCAACAATAAGGCGTGTTTCCCCTTTAGTTGCGATCAAGTCTGGCCGGTAGCCACCGAGATCGAACGGAAGTTGTTCAACCTTAGGCTCTTTCAACACGTCGAATCCGTCTCGCCCGTAACTGAAGGCCAAGGAATCCAGTTTTTCATCATGCATTGATTTCAAGTTCATAAATAATTCCCTAGTTCTTGAGCATCAGAAATTCTAACGTAGACGCATTCTTTTCCCAGTGCCACGCCATTTTGTAGCACCGCAGGTAGCGACGTTACGTCGATTAAATCAGTTAAAAAACGCCGGTGGCTATCGACATCTGAAATCAAAGAATCATCGACAAAGACAATGCTCACTAATGCATCTTGAATCGGCTTAATGATGTTGTCTATGTCGGCCGGTGAATCATCGCAGAGGTAGACGATTGAACATCTTAACGGCGGCGCGGATACCGGCGGGGTGCCTATTGCCCAAACTTGTTTGGCTTGACGCCCGACAAATTCTTTCCATGCTTGAAGATTTTTTCGGCTTTTCGTTTGCAGCGAAACGGGGCGCTTAGGAATCAGGAATTCAAAAGGTTTCATGGTGCCTCAAAATTGCGAGTTAACGGCGCAGGCCAGTACAACGGGTGTCGTCGCCGCTTCCAAATCAGCCATGAACGCCATCGCCTCATCACGTGTGGCGCCACACATGCTGGCCTGGGGCCGCAATGACTGACACACCATTGGCCGCTCGGGCAAGCCAAAGAGTTTGCAGCGCCATTGCGCGTCGAGCTGCACGCACGGCACGCCCGCAGGTTTGCCGCCAGGCATGCCCGGTATCGCACTGGAAATCGACGGTGCAATACAGCACGCCGCGCACAGCGCCCGGCATTGAAACGTCGCAGTCACAGCCTTGCGCCACTCACAGCTTGGCGCCAAGCGCGCTGGCAATCCGCAAAACGTCGGCAAACACACCCGCCGCAGTAACTTCCGGCCCGGCACCCGGGCCACGCACGATCAGTGGGTTGGCGTGGTAGCGGGCGGTTTGGAATTGCACGATATTGTCGGTTAGCGCCACGTGGGCAAAGGCGTGGCTATTCGCAAGCGTTTGCAATGACACCGTGAGTTTCGCGCGCGCCGGCGGTTCGGAATCGGCGCATTCAGTCGGCGGCACGAGCTTGGCAACAAAGCGCAGCACGCAGCCGCTGGCGCGCGCGGCGTCGAATTTGGCCTGCATCGGCGCGTCAAACTCGGGCAAGCGACGCATGAATTCTTGCACCGATGCGCCGGCTAAAACCGCTGGCACCAACGACTCAACCTCGACGTCTTCCAAGGATACTTTCAAACCCATTTCACGCGCCAAAATCACTAACTTGCGTGCGACATCTTTGCCGGACAAATCATCCCGAGGATCAGGCTCTGTGTAGCCCAACCGCTTGGCTTCATCGACTAGCGCGGAAAAGCTGACGCTGCCGTCGAAGCGATTGAACAAATACGCCAGCGTGCCGGAAAACATGCCTTCAATCGCCAGGATTTGATCGCCCGTATCGAGTAAATCGCGCAGCGTGGAAATGACTGGCAAACCGGCACCCACGGTCGCTTCGTAACGAAATTTCGCCGAGCCTGCATTCGCGCGGATCAAATCGAAGCGCAGTTGATCGCCGCTACCGGCGTTTTTATTCGGCGTGACCACATGAATGCCACGGCTCAACCAGCTGGCGTAATACTGCGCGACGGCATCGGAGGCGGAGCAATCGACAATCAGCGCATGCGGCAAATGTTCGGCCAGTACCGCATCCGCAAATTGGTCCAAGGCAAACTCGGTCGTGCTGTTTTGATAGGCATCTAGTGCCGCACCGTCTGCGCTAAAACCTAAATCCGAGGTCGCGATTTTACTGCTGCCCGCGATCGCGCGAATGCGTAAATCGAGGTGGGTACTAGCGCGCAGGCGCGCGCTGGCGGCAAACATTTGTTTCAGCAGTGCGCGCCCGACTTGACCCGGGCCGATCAAGCCCACGCTCAGCGTTTGCGCGGATAAATAAAAGCCCGCATGCACCGCACGCAGCGCGCGGGTGGCGTCGACTTCGCGAATCGCCACGGAAATATTGCGCTCCGAGCTGCCCTGCGCAATCGCGCGCACGTTGATGCGCGCCCGCCCGAGTGCGGCAAATAAGCGCGCGGCAACGCCCGGCACCCCGGCCATGCCGTCGCCGACCACGGCTAACACGGCAATTCCATGCTCGGCTGACACGCTTTGAATCGCGCCTGCGGCCAATTCGCGCGCAAACGCATCACTCAATAGCGCGCGCGCTTTTTCCGCGACCACTTGCTGCACCACGCAGCAAATCGAATGCTCAGAACTGCCTTGACTGATCATCACTACCGAAACCCCGGCGGTTTTCAGCGCACTAAAAACGCGCTCGGCGGTGCCCGGCACACCCATCATGCCGGCACCTTCAATCGTTACCATTGCCTGCGCGCCAATCGTGGTGATGCCTTTGATTGGTGGTTGCCGCGACAGTTGGGCGTCGATGCGTGTGCCGGGGTGCGCTGGATTGAATGTGTTGCGAATGAACACCGGAATATTTTTTCGGGTCGCCGGTGCCATGGTTTGCGGGTGAATCACTTTTGCGCCGAAATAGGCCAGCTCAAATGCCTCCTGATAGCTCATATGCGCCAACACCTGCGCCTCGGGCACTTGCCGTGGGTCGGCACTCAGCACGCCATCGACGTCGGTCCAAATATGCAGTTCAACCGCGTCAAAAAGTGCCGCAAAAATCGAGCCGGAATAGTCGCTGCCGTTGCGGCCCAATGTGGTGATGCGACCGGATTGATCCCGCGCAACGAAACCAGTCACGATCAATCGCGCGGGCCGTGTTGCGCCAAAACGCGCCTGCAAATGTGCGGCTAAACCGGCTTCAGACTCTGGCCATAGAACTTGGCAGCCCAATTCTGTGTGCTCAACGCGCAGCACTTCGCGCGCATCTAGGAACTCAGCGGTAAAGCCCTGCGCGCGAAAGCTGGCCGTGACCAACTGCGCAGAAAATACTTCGCCCAAACCCGAAATCAGCTCAAGCGCACCTTTGGGCGCATCACCCAGCAGGCGCAGCGCTTTCAAAAGCTCAGCCAATTCCGTGAACTTGATCGCGAACTCGGCCTGCACCAAATGCGCCTGCGCGCCCAATAGCGCCACCGCAGCGGAGTCATGCTGTTGCTTGAGCGCGTACAAACCAATATCAACATCACCGCCCTGCGCAGCGGCTTGCGCCAGCGCAATCAGGCCGTTGGTCACGCCCTGCATGGCGGAAACAACAATCACCTGGGCACCATCTGTGCGCTGGGCCATCAGCTGCACGACCGCCGCAATACGTTCGCTACTAGCAAGGCTTGAACCGCCGAATTTGTGTGCGATTAGGCTCATCGAATGACCATCAATAAAAAATTTTAGCCGCCGATGATCGCAAGGACTGCGCGCAATAGCACGCGCTAAAATCCTGCCCGTTGGTGTGCGCTGCAAGTTCGCGGCAAAATCCTAATCGGCATGGTCACTGGCACGAATCCTATGTTGAACGCAGCGCGACAAAATATCTGTCCGAAGCATCCGATGGGCGTTACTGGCTTTTTTTTCCAGCTGCTAGCGGGCAAGTTTGAAGTGTTCGGTGTCCGGCGCCAATTTCAGCACGCCACCGGTCAATCTATTGGACTTGATTACGCTGCTCAGCCAAAGCGGCGCGCCGTATTTGGTGGCAGACGTGGTTAACCCACAGAACTTTTTCAGCACAACCGATACACGCTTTCCATTTTCCCGCGTGTTTGGCCCCAATGACCCAGTGCACGCGATGGCGTTTGATTTGAGCCCAAGCGCCACGACCGCGACCATCAACTTTGGCTTCACCGCGCTCAATGTGCAAAATGACGCCGTGTTTCGCGACGGGTTTCAGTAGGCTGCTTTTGTTTGCCTTGGCAAACGAGCCAACAGGAAAGTTATTCAAAGCCTGAGGCAAAACCAACCCAAGCGCTTTCTTAGCTGGGCATCCAACGCGCCAGAAAATTTTCGTGATGCCGCTGTCGTTTTTGCCCGGCTTTCTCGTACTTCCCAATAACCCGCCAATCACGGCGGTTCTTTTGGAGTGTGATCATGCGTTTTTCAGCCCTGATAATGTTGCTATTAGCCCCGTTTGTGCACGCTGCGGACTGGGATTTGGATCCCACGTTTGGCAATGCGGGCAAACAAACGCTCGCCTTTGACGCGGGCGGCACATTCACGGATCGGATCGTGAAAATCCTGCGCTATCCAGATACCTTCGGCGGCAAATACATAGCTGTAGGCTCCGCCAGTTTGGCCAGTGGCGGCATTGGCATTGCCTTAGCGCGTTTTAATGCCGATGGTTCTTTAGACAGCACTTTTGGCAGCTCTGGAAAGGTTTTGAAAGATGCGTGCATGACAGCGGTAACGAATGCGGCCTTTGATTCCAACTTCCGCATCGTGGTGGTGGGTTCTACCAGTTGTTCTGGCAATGCGACCTCTGATGCCGCAGCAGTGCGTTTCACTGCCACGGGGGCCGATGACGTGAGCTTTGCAGGCGACGGTGGTATCAACATCAAGTTCAGACCAAGTTTCGACGTCAACGATTTTGGCGGCGCAGTATTGGTGTTGAGCGATGACAGTCTATTGATTGGTGGTAACGCCGCAGGCAATTCGGCATATGTGCAAAAGGTCTCAGCAACCGGTGTGGTTAGCAATTTACCGCCCGCACAAACCAACTCCGGTGCTTTTGCGCGAAAAATTGTCGACGTGAAATTGGGCCAATTCAACAGCAGCTTTTGGCTAATCTCGGAAGAAGATCAAACCCTAAATCGCCCAGGTGCTATTTGGAAAATCAACAATGCCACGCTCGC
Organism: Rhodanobacteraceae bacterium; assembly: GCA_031410115.1. Classification (GTDB taxonomy): domain Bacteria; phylum Pseudomonadota; class Gammaproteobacteria; order Xanthomonadales; family SZUA-5; genus JANNYA01. The sequence continues at coordinate 13,322 of JANNYO010000367.1, forward strand.
CAACGATACTGCCTTTGACAGCACCGGCGAAATCAGCCTTGTCGTGACGTCGAACGCGGGCGTGTTTGCCAGTTGCGGCACCGGCGCTGAGCACAAAGTGTCGTCCCTAGTGCGTTTTGGTACGCGTATTTACGCTTTTGGCTACACCAACAGCGCGGTCAGTCGCAGCTTTTTGATGGGTGCTGGGGAAAATGACGGCACCGTTCGCCAGTATCGCTGCTTAGAAGACGGCAGCACGCCGGTGAATTTCACCGCCTTGGCGGCGGAAGGTTCTAGTGACGCGGGTGGCTCGATTTATTTAGGCGGCTCCTGCGGCGCGCCGGAGAATTTCTGCCTCTGGCGCACGGTGCGCTTCGACGCGGGTGGCACGTCGTTTAAACCTGACATCACTTTCAATGGTGGCGTACCGGTCAGCGTTAGCTTCGGCGCAGGTTCTGGTCAAACGCCGCAAAGCGATGCCTTTAGCATGGTGCGCCACGGCAATAAAACCGTGCTTGCAGGTTTGCGCGTGTTTAATTTGGCCAGCGGCGATTTTGACTTTGCGCTGGCGCGCTTCGGCGTGGATAGCCCAGATATTTTTAAGAACGGTTTTGAGAACTGACGAGACTTGTCTGCCGTGTCGCCTTCCGGCGAGACTTGTCTGCCGTGTCGCCTTCCGGCGAGACTTGTCTGCCGTGTCGCCTTCCGGCGAGACTTGTCTGCCGTGTCGCCTTCCGGCGAGACTTGTCTGCACTAGTCCTGGGCGCGAAGCAAAGCGTCGCCATAGC
>JANNYO010000368.1:0-2738 GCA_031410115.1 Rhodanobacteraceae bacterium
AGGTACCCGCCGCCGACAAATCCCACAGCACTGGCCCGCGAAAATACAGGCTTGCGGATTCTGGGCGTGCGTCATTATCAAAGCGGATGCGCATCACCGGGCTATCGTCGACTAACAGTTCCGCGATGCTGCTGGGTGTCATGGTATTGGACAGACCACTGCGGCCGTTGTCGCTTTCGTTGGTGCCCCAAAGCGGTGTGGCTAGCCGCGGAAACAGCAGCCACAGCGCTAGGGTAAACGGCAGCGCTAAGCTAAGTAAGGTCAACACTTCTTTGGTGCCCAAGCGGCTGAATGGCGAACCGCTTGGCCCGCCCACTGCCGGGCGCGACAGCACTTCAAGCGCGCCAAAACAAACGATTGTTGCCAACACACTCAAAATTAATGCGATAAAACTTTGCGACATCAAAAAGCTGGCGACTAAAACAAAAAATGAGGTGCACACCATCAGCCTGGCGTCGCGGGTGCTAGCACTTTCGGTGGCTTTTAGCGCCAGCATCAACAGCAATAGCGCGCCACCTGGGCCGCGCCCAAAAAAACTGCCGTAGTTGAGTACAACTAAAGCGGTAAATACCCCGACCAGCAACACTTTCAGCAGGCGCGGCCATGCTTGCGGGTGCCTTCGTGCGGTGAGCACGCGGATGCCCAGCGTTACGGCAAGGCATAGACTGACCGGCCACGCTAGCCACAGCATGGCTGGCAGGCTTGCCGCTGCTAACGCTGCGACCGAGTATTGAAACTGCATCGGTGACAGCATGGGTTTCAGTGCTGGCGTAGCGCTCATATCGCAAGTGCCAGCTGTCGAAGGCAGGCGCGCAAGTGCGCGCTGCCCACACCACTGCCGCTGGATTGCCCGTTCAAGCGCAACATAAAACTCAAATTCGCCTGCTCCGCTTTGACACACCATGCCGCCAAACGGCTCAAGCGCGCTTCGTGCGCCAAACCGACAATCTGCTGATCGTCCAACAAAACGTCTGCGGCGGTGGGTGTTTCCAGTTCGCGCGTTCGCAGCTCGCCCGCACGCGCGGAAGCACGCCAGGCGATTTGGCGCGGCGCATCACCGGGGCGATAGGCGCGCAGGTTGCGCAAATCTTCATCGCCTGCGGTGGCACACGTGCCATTCGCCTGCGCGCTATGGATTGGTAAGTCAGGCGGATTTATTTCTTGCATCGGGTAAATGAGCGCCTGGGCATCGGGCCAAACATGCGACCAAACGGTAAATAAACCAAACGGCCACTGCGTTGATATCGTCAGCGGTGGCAACGCTTGCCAGCCGCGTCGCGTCGCGGGCAGTGCGAAACGCACGACTGCGGCGGCACCGAGCTCAAATTCGGTACTCACTCCTAGCTCAAATGCGCCACGCAAACAGGTGCGCATGCGCGCATCGCTGGGCGTGATGCCGACATCCACGTTCAACTCACCGCCGGCAAATGCGGGCTGCATCAGCACATGGGTAAATTCCAGCCGCAGTAAATTTCGATGCGCCACATGCACGGATAAAAACGCCAGCGCGCAAAATAAAAAAGCAAAGCCCAAAGCCAAATTATTGTTGTAGTTCAAGCCGCCCAGCACGCAAACAAACAGCACCGCAGCGGTAAAAAAACCGAATCCTGTGGGCAGCACGTAGAGTTTTTTTTGCGTCAGCACAATCGGCAGCACCCGCCCGGCGCGCTTGCCTAAAATTCGCGCAAAGCGGCTGTGCAAACCGGCTTGGATGCGGCGTGCAATTCCCGCGATGCCCATCCATTCAAATGCCTGCGCAATCAAATGGCCGCCGTTTTTTTCAAGATTTGCGCCGCAACTGAGCGTGCATGTAAACCCGCATCGCGCACCACCAGCCGGTGTGCGGCAACCGCGATAAACACCTGCTGCACATCTTCCGGCAAAACAAAACCACGGCCATTCAAAAACGCCACCGCGCGCGCGCAGTTGACCAGCGCCAAACCGGCGCGCGGACTCAAGCCAAAGCGCAGCTCCGCGCTGCTGCGGGTTGCACCAATTAGGCGCTGGACGTAGTCCAATAGACTCGATGAGGTTTGCACCTGTTTCAGGCTGGTTTGCAACGTGATCAGTTCGGTTTTACTGACGCAGGGTTTGAGTGCCTGCACCATCGCCCGGCGATCTTGACCGCTGAGCAGCATGCGTTCATGCGCCGGGTCTGGATAGCCAATCGATAGCGTCAGCATAAAGCGATCTAACTGCGATTCTGGCAGCACAAAAGTACCGGCCTGCTCGGTCGGATTTTGCGTGGCAATGACGAAAAATGGCTGGTTCAACGCGCGCGTCGTGCCATCGACGGTGATCTGCGCTTCCGCCATTGCCTCTAGCAGCGCCGATTGCGTTTTCGGCGAACCGCGATTGAGTTCGTCGGCCAGTAAAAGTTCGGTAAATAGCGGCCCGGGAATGAACTCAAAGCGCTCCAAATCACGTCGATAAATCGACACGCCGGTTAAATCTGCGGGCAGCAAGTCACTGGTGAATTGCACCCGCTGAAATTGCAGCGCAAACGATTGCGCAAGGGCATGTGCAAGCGTGGTCTTGCCGACGCCGGGCAAATCTTCCAACAGCACATGCCCATTGGCGAGTAGGGCGGCTAGCACCAAGCGCACGACTTCCGGCTTGCCGACGATCACCTGATTGATTTGCGCCTCGGCAGCTAACAGTGCTGAGCGTGCCGCTAGGCTAGCGGCGGGCGTGTTTTGCGAGGCATCCATAGGGCGTAAGCTGATTAAAAGAACTCA
>JANNYO010000369.1:0-4617 GCA_031410115.1 Rhodanobacteraceae bacterium
CGTACTCGCCGAGATCGAATTTGGCTTGGCGTTAATGGCGAAAGGTCAAAAGCGCCGCGACTTGACTGAAAACGTTGCGACGCTTATTGAAACCATTTTTGCTGATCGAATTTTCAGTTTTGACCGGCAAGCGGTGCCGCACTTTGCTGCGATGGGAGCCATGCGCAAAGTCGCCGGAAGATCGTTTGAGGCAGCCGATCTAATGATCGCCGCCATCGCCGCAAGCCGAGGCTTTTCGGTGTGCACCCGCAACGTTGCGGATTTTGAGTTTTGTGGCGTGGCGCTGCTGAATCCATGGGAATAGCGCCTAACCTAAACCGCCCCCAACTAGCGCGCGTTTTCGGCCTGGGAAGCGCGCCATTTTAAATTGACAAGCGCGACATCAGCACACAGAATCTGTGGCTCAGACAACGCCGAATTCCGGTGTGGTCTTCGGTAGGGGTATCGCCAAGTTGGTAAGGCACCAGATTTTGATTCTGGCATTCCTAGGTTCGAGTCCTTGTACCCCTACCACTTTTTTCGTTTCTGCCAATGTTTAGGCGTCGGTTGAAAAACATCGGTTAAAAACCATCGTTTGAAAACGTCTCGGCGCTGAGTAATCAGCGCCGTTTGTTTATCGGGAACGGCGTCAGAGGAGTTTCGTGTCATGGCAGAGCCCAATAGTCGTCCCGACGGTTTAATGCTTTTCGCTGGCAATGCGAACCTACGCTTGGCGCAAAGCATCGCGCATACCTTAAACGTACCGCTCGGCCGCGCGCATGTCGGGCGCTTTAGTGATGGCGAGGTGTCGGTCGAGATTTTAGAACACGTGCGCGGGCAGCGGGTGTTTGTGATTCAGCCAACCTGCGCACCGAGTGCCGATAATCTGATGGAACTGGTGGTGATGATTGACGCGCTCAAGCGTGCGTCCGCCGCCAATGTCACTGCGGTGGTGCCGTATTTCGGCTATGCCCGGCAGGATCGCCGCCCACGCAATGCGCGCGTGCCGATTACCGCGAAAGTCGCTGCGAAAATGATCGAAGTAGTGGGCACGGACCGCGTCGTCACCGTGGAGCTGCACGCCGATCAGATTCAGGGCTTTTTCGATAAGCCGCTGGATAATATTTACGCGTCGCCAATTATTCTGGCGGATCTATGGCGCCATCACGACACCAGTAATTTGGTCGTAGTTTCCCCCGATGTCGGTGGCGTGGTGCGGGCGCGGGCAATTGCAAAGCGCTTGGACGACGCGGATCTAGCCATTATCGACAAACGCCGCCCACGTGCGAACGAATCGGTGGTGATGAATATTATCGGCGAAGTGGAAGGCAAGACGTGCGTGTTGGCCGATGATATCGTCGATACCGCAGGTACTTTGTGCGCCGCTGCGGCGGCCTTGAAAGATCGCGGTGCGGCGCGCGTTGTCGCTTATTGCGTGCACCCGGTGTTTTCCGGCGCGGCAGTAGCAAATATCGAGAAAAGTTTTATCGACGAAATGGTCGTGACTGACACGATTCCGCTGCGCGCTGACGCCATGGCGTGTCGCAAGATACGGGTGATTACGATTTCCGATATTTTGGCGGAAACCATTCGCCGGATCGCAGGTGGTGAATCGGTTAGTTCATTGTTCCTAGACTAAGGTTTCAAATTCTCAAAGCGCGGGTTTCGACGTCGCTTTGATTACCCCGGCAGCGCTGGTCGCGGCGCTGCCTTCACACTAGCCGAAAGCATTCTGCTTCAGGCTTACAACAAGGAAGTACTACCATGGCAAAAACCCACGAAGTGAATGTGGAATTCCGTAACGATCAGGGGAAAGGTGCGAGCCGCCGCCTGCGTTTAACGGAAAATGTACCGGCGATTATCTACGGCGGCGGTGAAGCGCCACGCGCACTGCAGATTGATCAAAAAATTGCGTATCGCTATGCGCAACAAGAATGGTTTTTCACCAATATTTTGGTGCTGAAAGCCGGTGGTGAAACGCAACGCGCGCTGTTGCGCGATATTCAGCGCCACCCGTACAAACAGCAAATCATGCACATCGATTTTCAACGCGTTTCCGACACCGAAATCGTTAAAATTCGCGTGCCGCTGCACTTTGTCAATCAAGAAAAAAGCCCAGCTGGCAAGATCGGCGGCGCTTTCATCATGCATGAGCTCAACCAAGTCGTCGTGGCCTGCCTGCCAAAAGATTTGCCAGAGCATTTGGAAGTCGATTTGAGCAATTTGAACATCGGCGATGTCGTGCACATCTCAGATATCAAACTGCCAGCTGGGGTGACGATTCCAAGCCTCCGTTTAGGCAAGCTGCATAATTTGCCCGTTGTTTTGGCGAAACCGCCGCTGGTTGAAGAAGTGGTTGAAGTGGCAGCGCCGACCAAGGGCAAACCCGTTGGTAAAGCAGTGCCAGCCGCTGCGCAAAAACAAGATGGCAAGCCCGCACCTGCTGCTAAAGCTGCTGCGAAGAAGAAGTAATTGTTTAATCAGTTTACTGCCGCTTGCTGTCGCTAAACCATGGCGGGCGGTATTAAACTTGTGCTGGGCTTGGGCAATCCAGGCCCGGAATACGCGAAAACCCGGCACAACGCTGGGTTTAGCTTTTTAGACGCGCTCAGCGACCAGCTTGGCGCGCGTTTTTTATCCGAATCCAGGCTGCATGCGCAGGTGGCGAAAGCCGAATGCGATGGCCTGCGCGTGCTGCTAGCAAAGCCGACAACCTTTATGAATCGCAGTGGCTTAGCGAGTCATGCGCTGCTGAATTTCTACAAAATTGAGCCCGAGGACATGCTGGTCGTACATGACGAGCTTGATCTGAATGCTGGCGTGGTTCGGCTTAAATTCGATGGCGGCCATGGCGGACAAAATGGCTTGCGTGACATCAGCGCTCAGCTTGGGCACGGCAAATATCATCGTTTACGCGTCGGCATTGGACACCCAGGCCATAAAGATCAGGTTACGCCATGGGTTTTGGGCAAGCCCAGTGCTGAGCAAGAACGCGCGATGTGCCAAGGTATTGAGGCCGCGTTAGACGTATTTCCGCGCCTAGTTGCCGGGAAAATAAGCGACGCGATGAAGGTTTTGCACACGGGCGCGGTGGGCTAATGGTTTTTAACAGCTGGCAATTTTTGATTTTTTTAATTGTTGTACTCGCACTCGACGGCGCGCTTGCTGCTCGACCGACGCCCCGAAAGTGGATGCTGCTAATTGCCAGCTATGTCTTTTATGGCGCATGGAACTGGATGTATTTGGCTTTAATTATGGCCAGTACTTTGATTGATTTTGAAATTGGCAAGCGCATGCTTAAAACCGCATCGCCGCGAAAGTTATTATTTATAAGTGTGTTTACAAATTTAGGTATCTTGGCGTTTTTTAAATATACTAATTTTTTAATTACTTCAATCAACAGTGGCCTTGCTGCGGCGCACAGTAGTTTTCAAATCAGTGTATTTGATATTATTTTGCCGGTAGGTATTAGTTTTTTCACTTTCCAAGCGTTAAGTTATATGATCGACGTCTATCGCAAAGAAATTGCGCCGCGTCAAAGTTTGCTGGACTACGCCTTATTCATCGCTTTTTTCCCACAGCTGGTCGCGGGCCCCATTGTGCGGGCGGTAGAATTTTTTAAAGAGTTGGATACACCGAAGCCACCAACGCTGCGCGAAATAAATCTGGGTTTAGTGTTAATTGTGCTGGGCCTAGTCAAAAAAATGGCGGTTGCCGATTCGCTGTCAGTTGTCGTCGACCCGGTTTTTAACGCGCCAACGGCGGCAACCGCGATGGATACTTTGCTTGCGGTTTATGCTTACGCTTTGCAAATATATTGCGATTTTTCTGGCTATACCGACACCGCGATTGGCTGTGCATTGCTATTTGGTTTTCGTTTTCCAAATAACTTTAACTACCCCTACATTGCCACGAGCTTTCAAGATTTTTGGCGTCGTTGGCACATGACCTTGTCGCGTTTTTTGCGCGATTATCTTTACATTGCACTGGGTGGCAATCGGTTTGGCCCAACGCGCACCCAGGTCAATCTTATGTTGACGATGATTTTGGGTGGGCTTTGGCACGGCGCGAGTTGGACGTTTGTATTTTGGGGCTTGCTGCACGGCAGCTATTTAGTGCTTGAACGTGTTTTCCAAAAATTAGCGCCCGGATTTTATGCCAGTCAGAATCCAGTCGTTATTTTTGTGCGCTGGGCGATGGTATTTCATGGCGTTTGTTTCGCCTGGATTTTCTTTCGCGCCAAAAGCTTTGACGATGCACTGTCGGTCATCAAAAATATTGCGGGTGTGTTTGCTAGCGCGGCCGAATTCACGCCGATCATGAGCTTTTTGCTGCTTTTTGCGTTCGCGCATTTTATCGGCAACCGCTACCACACCAAGCAAAGGCTGAGTGATGCCCCGGTTTGGCTGTGCGGTTCGGTGCTGGGTTTAGCGCTGTGCGTGCTGTGGGTCTACACCCCAGCGGAGCACAAAGCATTTATTTATTTTCAGTTTTAACGATGCAAGCGATTTTCTTGAATCCCAGAATTTGGCTTGCGCTTGCGGTCATGGTCGCGCTCGACCTAACCTTCCAACTGGGTGGTTACAACCGCCTTGCGTCCCGCGACAGCCACTCTGGCACCACTTTGCGCACCTTAAA
>JANNYO010000370.1:0-3638 GCA_031410115.1 Rhodanobacteraceae bacterium
TTGCGACTTACCAAAGAGGGAAACATGCGCGCGCCATTTTTTAATGTTTGCGCCTAACTGGTGACGAAGATTTCGAGACTAAACGAAAGCTCGGTTAGTATTGAAATTGAAAATGCCGGATGGGCCGCGTTTTGAGGGACCGGAGGGCACCCAGTTGGTTGAGTTGGAATTAGATAACTCAATAAACCTACTAAATTGCATGGAAAAATAAATGGCTCAAGTAACTGCAGTAACAAATTTCGGTCAAATGAAAATCGGAGCAAAGATAAGTATTTATAATCCTCATTTTGACGATGAACCTGCACCGCTTATACAAACTGATCAAGAATTTTTCATCAAATTTCCAAGTGAATCTGTGCGGGGAAAAATATTGAAAGTCACAAAAGATGACATATTTATTGAATACCAAGGGAAAAAGTGGAATCTGTCGAGGCGAAACGACGGCGACTTTCCTAGTGCCGATTTTCATTTCGAGGTCGTACCATGCCAAAAATAGTCTATGAGCAGGGTCGGAACTCCGCGTGCTTATGTTGGCGATGAATGCGCGGCAATCAAGCACGCGTGCGCCAAATGAATTGTTGGATGCGGCGAGCCAAATCGCATCGGCGCCAGCATCGTTGGGCGCGGTATACGTTGGAATTGTCGAACTTACGTGACTTATTTGTCCGGTGAAAAATTTGCCGAAATAGTTGCTATTACGCCTTTAAAGCCCGCGACGACCGCTGCGGCAATAAAGCTTGACGAGAAGGTTGCCGCCGCAGGCAACTAGCCCCACACTTCAGCCACCTTTTTTGTAGGCGAACTGCCCATGAGCCCAGCTCAAACTCCGCCCGTTCACGCCAATCCAATGGGCATCAACGGCTTTTCGTTCGTCGAATTTGCCGCGCCTGATCCAGCAATTTTGCACGCGTTGTTCGTGCGCATGGGCTTTTGCGCGATATCAAAACACCGAAGCAAAGCGATTACGCGTTACCGCCAGGGCGAGGTGAACTATTTGGTGAACGAGCAAGCCGCAAGTTTTGCCGAAGGTTTTGCCAAAGTACATGGCCCAAGCGCCTGTGGTTTTGCTATTCGGGTGCGCGACAGTGCTGCGTGCTTGGCTGAAGTTTTGGCGCGCGGTGCCGAAGTGGCGCCGGACAGCGGCGATACGCGCGCGGTCAATGCGCCGGTAATTAAGGGTATTGGCGATTGCATGTTGTATTTGATTACCGATGGCAGCGATCCATTTGTAGACTACCTGCCAATCGCAGGCGTCGAGCAAAATCCCATTGGTTTTGGCCTAAGTTTTATTGACCATCTAACGCACAACTTGTATTTCGGCAATATGGCAAAGTGGGCGGGATATTACGAAACACTTTTTGGTTTCCGTGAAATTCGCTATTTTGATATCAAAGGCGCCAAAACAAGCCTAGTTAGTAAAGCGATGACCGCGCCCGATGGTATTGTACGAATTCCATTGAATGAATCCAGCGACCCAAAAAGTCAAATCAATGAATATTTAGACCAATACAAAGGCGAGGGCATCCAGCATATTGCATGCTTCACGCACAACATCTACGCCACGGTCGAAGCCATGCGTGCCCAGGGCATTACTTTTTTAAATACACCCGACACCTATTTTGATGTTATTGATCAGCGCATTCCAAACCACGGCGAAGATGTTGCGCGCATGGCAAAGAACAAAATATTAATTGATGCGGATTTGGAAACCAAAAAAGAAATTTTGCTGCAAATTTTTACTGAAACGAATGTCGGGCCTATTTTCTTCGAGATTATTCAGCGCAAGGGTAACCAGGGTTTTGGTGAGGGCAATTTCCAAGCGTTGTTTGAGTCGATCGAACGGGATCAAATGCGCCGTGGCGTGCTTTAAATAATAAAACCCACACTTAAAAGATAAAGGATTAATTTTATGGCCGTCGTTTTTGCCCTTGTGCTTTGTGCTTTGGCGATATGGATTATGATGATTTTCAATGGCTTAGTGACCGCCCGCAACGGTATCGGCAATGCCTTCTCGCAAATCGATGTGCAGTTGACGCGCCGCTACGATTTGATTCCAAATTTATTGGAAACCGCGAAAGGCTATATGGCGCACGAAAAAGGCACCTTGGAAGCGGTAATCACTGCACGCAACAGTGCGCAAAGTGCCCTGAGCACGTTGAAGTCAGCGCCCGGTGATGCCGGCGCGGTCGCCGCATTAAGCGCGAGTGAGTCGGTGCTGGGCACGGTAATGACCAAATTTATGGCGCTTTCCGAAGCCTATCCAGATTTAAAAGCGAATCAAAACATGATGCAATTGTCTGAGGAGCTTACCAGTACGGAAAACCGTGTCGCCTTCGCGCGCCAGGCTTACAACGATTCAGTGTTGACGTTTAATAACCGCCGTGAAGTTTTTCCGAACAATATTGTTGCCGGCATATTTAATTTTTTACCTGGCAAGACGCTAGAAATTGAAGATATTCAAACCAAGCGCACTGCCGTACAGGTAAAGTTTTAGTACACATGGCAATGATGCTGAGTTGGAATGAAACCAAAGCTCGGGAATTTCGGAGTATCACTTGCCGCGTTTTATTTTTTTGGCCACTTTGCGCCCGCAAAATTGGCTAAAACAATTGCCCGTAGAAAACGATCGCCAACACGCAAACCTAGTTTAAGAAAAAATCTATGACCATCCGAAAAGTTGTTTTCCCAGTCGCCGGATTAGGCACGCGTTTCTTGCCGGCGAGCAAAGTTATTGCCAAAGAAATGCTGCCCGTAGTCGACAAGCCACTGATTCAGTTCGCCGCCGAAGAGGCAATTGAAGCGGGTGCTGACACGCTTATTTTCGTGATCAATCGCAATAAGCGCCAAATTGCCGATCACTTTGACACGATGTTTGAGCTGGAAACCAAACTTTTCGCGCAGGGCAAACACGAACTTCTAGACGCCGCGCGTGATTTGTTACCGCCGCACGTCAGCTGCGTGTTCGTGACGCAAAAACAGGCGCTGGGCTTAGGCCACGCAGTTCTGTGCGCGAAACCGGTGATCGGCAATGAGCCCTTTGGCGTGATTTTGCCGGATGATTTTATCTACAGCCCAGGCTGCGGCGCATTGACACAAATGGCGGCCGAGCACATTAAAACCGGCAACAGCGTGATCGCGGTGGAAGACGTGCCGCGCGAAAAGACCGCAAGCTACGGAATCGTCAGCTGCGATAATCCTGATGCGCAAATCTCACGCATTTTGGGCATTGTGGAAAAACCCGAACCCGAGGTCGCACCCAGCACGCTAGCAGTCGTTGGGCGCTATATTTTGGATGGCAGTATTTTCGATCTGCTTGAAAATACGACGCCGGGTGCGGGTGGCGAGATTCAATTGACGGATGCAATTGCCGCACTGCTCAAACGCAAACCAGTGGAATCGTTTCGCTTTACCGGCACCCGCTTTGACTGCGGCACCAAGCTTGGTTATGTCCAAGCCACCGCCCGTGTGGCGTTGGATGACACCCTAATTGGCGAGCAAGTACGGGCGGCGTTAAAACAAATGCTTGGCTAGAATTGTCAGACGAGTCTCGCCGGAAGGCGACACGGCAGGCGAGTCTCGCCGGAAGGCGACACGGCAGGTGAGTCTCGCCGGAAGGCGACACGGCAGGTGAGTCTCGC
>JANNYO010000371.1:0-4720 GCA_031410115.1 Rhodanobacteraceae bacterium
GTGCCGCGCCACCATCTGGGCCCGCGCCGCCTTCGGCTTTGGCGCGGGTTTGCGCCAACAGGCTTTGCGCAACTTCCATTAATGCCGCGTACTTCGCTTCGATCTGGGTTTTATTGTCAGACTTCACCGCAGCTTCCGCTTCCGACACCGCTTGTTCGATTTTGGCGATTTGTGCACCGTCCATACTGGAACCGCCGTCTTTCAACGCCTGCTTAGTCGAATGAATCAAGCCTTCGGCCTGATTGCGGGCGCCCACCAGTTCGTGGAATTTTTTGTCTTCTTCTTTATTGGCCTCAGCGTCACGCACCATTTGTTGAATCTCAGCTTCCGACAAACCGGAATTCGCTTTGATCTCAATTTTTTGCTCTTTGCCAGTCTTCTTGTCTTTCGCCTGCACGTGCATGATGCCGTTTGCGTCAATATCAAACGTCACTTCCACTTGTGGCATACCGCGCGGCGCCGCTTCAATGCCGGCTAAATCGAACTTCGCCAGTGATTTATTAAACTTCGCCTGCTCACGCTCACCCTGCAACACGTGCACAGTCACGGCGTTTTGATTGTCTTCTGCGGTCGAAAACACCTGGCTTTGCTTGGTCGGAATGGTGGTGTTCTTTTCGATCAACTTGGTGAATACACCACCCATGGTTTCGATGCCCAGCGAAAGCGGCGTCACGTCCAACAGCAGCACATCTTTCACCGAACCGCTCAATACGCCCGCCTGAATCGCGGCGCCGGCGGCAACGGCTTCATCAGGGTTGACGTCTTTACGCGGCTCTTTACCGAAGAATTCTTTCACTGCCTCTTGCACTTTCGGCATGCGCGTCATGCCGCCGACCAAAATCACTTCGGTGACTTCGTTGGCGCGTAAATTCGCATCTTTTAGCGCAATGCGGCAGGGCTCAATCGTTTTCGCGACCAAATCCGCCACTAAACCTTCCAACTTCGCGCGCGTCAGCTTGATGTTCAAGTGCTTTGGGCCGTTCGCATCCATGGTGATGTAGGGCAAGTTCACGTCGGTTTGCATCGCGCTCGACAGTTCGCACTTGGCACGCTCGGCGGAGTCTTTCAGGCGTTGCAGCGCGAGTGGGTCTTTGCGCAAATCTAGGCCTTCTTGCTTTTGAAACTCCTCGACTAGGAAATCAATAATGCGTTTGTCGAAATCTTCGCCGCCCAAGAACGTGTCGCCATTGGTGGCAAGTACTTCAAACTGCATTTCACCGTCAACTTGGGCAATTTCAATGATCGACACATCGAACGTACCGCCACCTAAGTCATACACCGCAATTTTGCGATCACCACCGCCGCGCTTGTCCATTCCGTAGGCCAGTGCAGCCGCGGTTGGCTCATTGATAATGCGCTTGACGTCCAAACCGGCGATCCGGCCAGCATCTTTGGTGGCTTGGCGCTGGCTGTCATTGAAATACGCCGGCACGGTGATCACCGCTTCCGTTACCGCTTCGCCCAAATACGCTTCGGCGGTGGTTTTCATTTTCATCAACACGCGCGCCGAAATTTCTGGCGGCGACATTTTCTTACCGTTTACATCAATCCAAGCGTCGCCATTTTCCGCCGCCACAATGTTGTAAGAAACCAATTCCAAATCTTTCTTCACCACATCTTCGGAAAACTTACGTCCAATCAAACGTTTCACCGCAAACAGCGTATTTTTCGGGTTCGTGACCGCTTGGCGCTTGGCCGGCGCGCCGACCAGCACTTCGTCGTCTTTGGTGAACGCAACGATCGACGGCGTGGTGCGATCACCCTCAGCGTTTTCCAGGACTTTCACTTGCCCGCCTTCCATCACTGCCACGCAGGAGTTGGTGGTGCCCAAATCGATACCAATAATTCTACCCATGACGGAATTCCTTCTTGTTTTGTGTGTGCGCCACTGCGCGATAAACGTTATTTAGGGATGAAAATTTAAATTTCTAGGCGCAAATTACGCCTGCGAAACCACAACCAGCGCCGGGCGCAGCAATCGTTCATTCAAGGTATAACCGCGCTGAAACACCGCCACTACGCTATTCGGCGCCACGCCCTCAGCCGCGGGCTGCACCGTCATTGCCTGATGCAGCTCGGGGTTAAACACCTCGCCCATCGGGTTAATTTCCTTCACGCCATTATTTTCCAGCGCCTTTGCCAACATGCGCAGCGTCGCTTCTTTGCCTTCGATCAGGTTTTCAATCGTCGCCTTATCGCTTTTCGCCACTTCCAAGCCCCGCATTAAGGTGTCAGCGACGGGAAGTAGTTCTTGTAGCAATTTTTCCGCCGCAAATTTGCGTGCGTTCTCACCGTCTTTCATGATGCGGCGGCGCTGGTTTTCCGACTCGGCGCGAAAGCGCAGAAATTCGTCCTCCAAATTAACAATGCGCGCCTGCGCCTCGGCCAACAAAGTCAAACTCGACGCGTCCTCGGTCATATCGCTGCGGTCGTTCGCCGGTTCAGGTTCGGCGTGGGTGTGCTGGGTCATCGGCTAAGCCTTATCAATATCAATAGTCTGGGCCAGTGGGTAAGGCCGAAGATTGGAATTTCAAGGCTAGCCGTCAGTCGTGTGACGTTAGCAGGTTAAATAAACTTCGTTTCAGCGGCGCTATTTTTTCGGCATTTGCGGGTCGCTAGCGCCGCTTGACTTGAGGGAAATCTTCCCAAGGGTTCAGAACAGATACACCCATCGGTGCAAAGTCAGCGACGTTTCTTGTGACGACAATTAAGCCATGGACCAATGCCGTTGCGGCAATAAGTGCGTCTGCCGTCGGTCGTGGATTTGGAACGTGAATTGCCGCAGCACGCAAAGCCACAGCCGTATCAACGGCTAAAATTCGCCCAGAAAATCTGACTAACACCTGACTATGCAGCCATTTTTTTAACAGCAAACCTTGGATGGGGTCACGGCGTTCGACAAGTAATGCCCCTGTCTCAATTTCCATCAGCGTAATTGTAGAAACAAACAGGCTCGTCCACGCGTTAGCCGCCGCCCATGCCAACACGTTGACATCTGCAACAGCGCGTCGTCGTAAGTGAGAAATGACGTTGGTGTCGATCAAATACATTACAAAAGATTGACCTCACGGGGTAAATCGGTCGAGCGTGCTGGCTCAAACTCAAAATCTGGCACCTCGACTTGGCTGAGCGCCTCGAGAATTGTCCATTGCGTTCCGGCTAATTGTTGGTAGTCCGCGATACTCAAAAGCACGTGCGCCGGGCGTCCGCGATCCGTTATAAACACGGGGCCATGCTCTGCCATGCGTTTTGCATGGCTTGCATGCTGGTTAAATTCGCGACTTGACAAAGTAGTAATCGTCATAGGCTTCTCCTCAAGAAATGATTGTACATTACTACAACTAACCCATAGATTGTTATCGTGGTGTTTAACCGCAAACTGTTTGCATACGCGCTACTTTCATCGCCACTTAGCAATCACTATATATAGTGTTTGCTCGATCACACTCAGGCCGAAGTTCACATGATGCACTTGTTAGGCGCGAAGCCACCCTCCAGCATTAAACGCTTTGCATACGGTTTGCTGGGCGTCGTTTTGACCGCAGCAACACTTGTGCTCGGCTTTTTCGCGCTCACGTTCGTGCTCACAGTCGGTGCCGTTGCCGCGCTCGTCGGGCTAATCTGGTGGCAATTCAGCGGTAAGAAGCGCTTCGCCATTGCCCGCAACGCAGCCTTCGGTGCGGGCTTCTCGAACCCAGTGCCTAGTCCCAGTGATGCGCCACTAGCCAAGCAAGGCCATGTTATTGAGGGGGAATTTGTGCGCCGCGAATAGGAAGAACGCATGGTCTCGGCTGCTGCGCACTACCGAAGTATCTGGTGACAGAAAAACTGCTAGGATGTCATCACATGGTAAACGACGTTGAAAATTTAATTCTTGATCATCTAAAACGATTCCAATCGGGGCAGGATCGAATCGAACGGGAGTTAAAGGAAATAAAGAACAGGCTGTCACAAGTTGAAATTAGCCTCGCGGGCGTACGTGGCGATATCGACCACTTGGCGGGTGATCAAGCGCGCCAACAGGTCAGTTTTGATAATCTTTCCGATCGTGTGGAACGAATCGAAAAGCGTCTTGAGTTGAGCTAGCACAGTTGCTCACCCCACCGGCATCACCCAAACCCCGCAAACCCAAACTTTTGCCAGAACCCTGAGAGAAAACCCAACGCCATTGCGTCTAACCCCGCGATGTAGTGGGTCAATAAGCCTGCCGCAGCGCAAATTATTTGTCGAATCTCAACAAATTCAAGCTTTTACATCATATTCCTGCGAATTTGCATGCATTAGGGGCTTGGAATCACGCGGCACACTGTGTTACTTTTCCCGAAATCTTTCGGCGTGATGCGTTTACGCACGCCAAAAGAGCCAAAGTGCATAGCCCGCACCCAGGCGTCGGATCCAACACTTCAATATCCTTTAACCTAGAGGTATCACCATGATTCGTTTAAAAACATTACTCGGCGCTGCAATCCTAAGCGCTATGGCTTTTACCCAAGTCAATGCCTGCTCGATCACCGCATGGAGCGCCACCGATTCAGTCGGCGTTGTTGCCGCTGATGCCGGCGAGCCATTGCCGACGGCAAACGGCTTCAAGCGTTATTCAGCGAGATGCGGTCTTCGAGTTGCAGGCGCAGCAACTGCAAAATATGTACAAGATAACACCCCAACCAACGCAACTACATACAAGGCACGGTTCTATGTGTTCACCGGCACGACATTGGTT
>JANNYO010000372.1:0-2741 GCA_031410115.1 Rhodanobacteraceae bacterium
CCGAGCTTGACCGTTTGGGTCGATGAATAGATCGGTGTCCACGCGCGGCCTCAACCCTGGGCTCTGATAATGGCTTAAGCCCAACGCCGCCCCCTTAATCACTAGTCCGCGCACGCCTTCGGCGGCAAAAATGACCGATAAATCTTTGAGCGCCGCGCGGTGCAGGGCATCAAATAGAGTTGTCTTTGCGTGTTCGGCGCGAATCAATTGTGCATGTTTAGCGCAGCTTGCCCAGGCCTGATCGCCCGCCAAAGTTCCCAACAACGCCAACATGCCGTGCGCTTTGGCGCTCAAAACCAGTGCGTCTAAGTCAGTGCCCGACGACAGCAACACGGCGGGTAGGTCTGGCTTTGCACTGACAATATCCAAAGGCCGCGAAACGGCGTTCCTTGCAAGCCAATTGCGCAGCACAAGATCATCGGTTACGGCTGATTTAATTGGTTTATCAGCACGCATTTTAGGCAGGAACCATAGTTGTTAACTCGTGCAGTCGATATGCTAATATTTCACGCAGTTTGTCTCTAAAACGGATGGTCGTGTTATGAAAACAAAAATTCTTGCGCTTTTGATCAGTCTTACATTAGCTCAGCTTGCCTCAGCTGACGCACCAAGCTGGTTAGACGCCAATGCGCGTTTGATGGATCAAGCGCTCAGCGCGAATAAAAATAGTGTCAATCCAACCGATGCGACCGCCGCGATTATTGCAGCTGGAACACCTGCCGCATATACCGTGCAGGCGATCACCACCGCGTACGCGAGTTGCCCGGCACTTGAAGCTGCGGTCACCGAAGCGGTTCGCAATGAGCCCAACTCAGCTTATGACGTCGTTACCGCCGTGCAAGATTTAGATGCTTGCCCATGTTCCGCCGATAACGTTTGGCCGCACACACGCATTGAATCCAGAATTCGCGTCGAAAGCCGTCGGTTTGAATCAGTCGGAATGGGCGTGCACTCTAATTGCGTCGCAATCGCGGCAAATGCCGCCGCAAAACAAGAGCCATCGCAGGCACAAGCCATTCTATACGCCGCAGCCGGCGATCCGTTTGGTCGCCCAGGCGTTGACCGCAACGGCCGCCAGATTATTGATGCGGTCGGTAAAGTTGGCCTCAAGCGCGCTGATTGGCAGGGCACCATGGAAGGCAAGGGCTTAAGCATTCAGCGTGAAGATTCTGACTGCTCTGGTGATCGTGACCCAATTGATGAATTTGCCACGACGTCAGGCTGGAAAAGTACCGAAGGTAATGACCCAAAGATGCTCGGCAAAACCGACGGTAGCTGCACGGCGCGTGCCGCTGACTTGGTGCTTTCCGATTATCAAAACGCGAAAGATGACTCGAATGCGGTCGAAGTATTGAACAACACCGCAATTGATATTGATTTGGCGAAAGGCAAATACGTGTTAGATGTCTATAGCGACGGTGCGAATGTACCGAGCAAGACGATTCCATTGACAGGCAGTTTGCTGAGCGGGCAAACACTGGTGCTGGCTGGAAATGATGCCGAGCAAGCCGTACGTGACCGTGCAAAATTAGTCACCGGTGATTTGGACGTTGCAAAAGTGAACGCCTTAGTCTTACGTCGCGGCGGCATTTCAGAAGTCAATTGCGACAATGTGCCGATGGCGCTGGGCATGATTGCCACCGCACTCGGTGACGACGGGGAAAAATGGCTCGATGACACCGCAAAGGAATATGAGCAATCCAGCGATGCGCGCCAGATTGACGCGGTTGGTACCGTCGGTCAGAAAAACGCCGCCTGGTTGGGTGCCAATGCCGGGATGCCGGTTACTGTCGTGCGCCTAGACAGCGTTTGCGAAGGTGATGCGAATTCACGCGATGACTTCAACGGTGCGCCGGGTTGGAAAGTCGACAGCGGTGTCGCGCCAGAAAAATCCGGTGCTGCGGACGGACGTTGTGTTGCGAAATCGCGCGATTTGGTGCTGTCTGAGTATCAAAATAATGGCGAAAAATATCGTTCCGTATCGTTGTTCAACAACACCGGTGCCGCAGTTGATTTAGCGGATGCCGGCTACGTATTGGAAGTCTATGGCGACGGTGCCGATAGCCCTACGCGCACGATTGCGCTCAAAGGCGCAATGAAAACTGGCTCGACCTTCACGATTGCCGACGACGACGCGCCGGCTGAAGTGAAAGAGCGGGCGAACCTGATATCAAGTGAACTCAACGCGTCAAACATCAATGCACTGGTGTTAAAGCGTATGAATGTCGGTGGTGGCCGCGCATGCATGGCGGCGGTTGTGGCTGCGGCGCGTGATATCAAGCTGCCGGTTGAGCTCGCAAATCAGCCGTTTGCGCCATCGCGTGAGCCGCAAAATGGTGATTCCATTTTGGGCCGTCCAATTGGTGCCGGTATCGCTAGCCCGAACTAATTGCAGCTACACGGCAAGTTATCTGGCCGGGGCATTCGTGCTCCGGCCTTTCTTTTGATGTAGGGAAATTTATGCAGGTTAGTATTTTTGGCACGGGCTATGTCGGTTTGGTCACTGGTGCGTGTTTGGCGGAATCTGGCAACTCGGTGATCTGTTTGGACGTCGATGCGGCAAAGATTGACGGCTTAAATCAGGGGGTGATGCCGATTTACGAGCCGGGCTTGGAAGATGTTGTGGTGCGCAACCACGCCAGCAAGAACTTGCGCTTTAGCACCGATGCTGCACGCGCAGTCGTGCACGGGCAGATCATTTTTATCGCGGTAGGCACGCCGCCCGATGAAGACGGCAGCGC
>JANNYO010000373.1:0-5511 GCA_031410115.1 Rhodanobacteraceae bacterium
CTACGAAACCGGCAAAACGAGGCCGTCACTTGCGCTTGTGAAACTGTTGAAGGTGCTGGATCGTCACCCGGATTTGTTGCAAGAAGTGAGAGCAGCTTAGATTTTTTAATCAGATTTGCTTGCGCTGGTCAAAACGCAAACCTTTGAAGCTATCGGGGCGCGGCACCGATCGACGGAAAAGCGCAGAAAATCCGCTATCGATCAGCTTATCAAGTTCACCCAAGACGCGCCGTTTGCGTGATGAGGTTCGACAAGTTGGCGGCGGGCTTGGGTCATGCACAAAGTTTGAACATGCTAGTGTTGCATTTGCATCGGGCTGGGCTGGGTTTGGGCTCAGATTTATCTTGGTGTGGCCCCAGGTTATGTTGTATTTGCGAATTAGCCAAGCGCGGTCTATCATTAGCTAAGTCCACGAAGGATTCCCGCCAATGAACGTGAATGTGCTTGACGCCAAAACAAACCTATCGAAATTGATTCAGCGCGCTTTGAACGGTGAAGACATTGTACTGGCTCGAAACGGCACGCCTGCGGTGCGATTGGTGCCGATCAGCAAGCTAAAAGCATTACGTCCGATGGGATTGGGGAAAATCGAAGTCGACGATGACTTTCTTACAAGATCGCTTGCACCACTTTCAGCGGAAGCACTGAGCGCTTGGTATGACTGAAGTCTTGCTTGATACCCATACGTTCATTTGGTTTGACTTAGCCCCAGAAAAACTTAGCCTGCATGCTCGCACACTCATTCAAAACCCGGAAACCGTGGTATTTATTTCGCCGATGACCGCGTGGGAATTGGGAATCAAATTCGCACTTGGCAAGCTTCCCGAAGCACAAATGATGGTGCAGAAGTTTCATCAGAAACTGGCGCAATACCAGTTTTTGGAATTGGGTTTTACGTCATCAGATGCGTTGCGTGCAGCAAGCCTTCCCGCAGATCACAAAGACCCTTTTGATCGAGCGCTTGCCGCACAAGCGTTAGAACGAAAAATTGCCATTGTTAGCGCCGATAGCGCGCTTGATTTGTTCGGTGTCAATCGTTTTTGGTAGTGAAGTTTTGGTCGCGCCCAAGCAACCCGTTTAACGGGCGTGTTTTTTAGCCCGCTAACCTAAAAACGAGAACAAACGAGAACGCTATCGGCGTCGTGCCTGCGTCGCACACGCTATGCTTTTGCCCATTGCGCCGGCAACCCGCGAAACGCAAGACCATCCTTCCAAATAGGGACCTATCTATATGCCTGTCCGATTACCTGCGATTAGAGGCTGGCGACGCCGCCTGCGGTAATTCACGACCTGATTGGTATGGGCGTTTATCGCGTTCTTGGACGGGCCGCAGCAGCAGCACACGTTTATCGAATTGGCTGGATCCGGGCAACACGGGCGTTGTGACCAAAGATGGTTACCGACTAGACGGCTTTTTCCAGAACGCCGCTGATGTGGCGATTAGGGATAACACGGTTGAAAGCCTGATCCTAGTCAGCGGGCGGCCTGGCCGCGCGCCGCAAAAGTTACAGGTGAATGTGCGGATCATGCATAACGACATTCGCGAATTGAAGGTTGATTTAGTGGCCCCGAACGGCAGCGTATTCACGCTACATGATCGCACCGGCCCTGCGCAGTTGAGCATGCTCCGAAGGAATCTCTACAAGACCTATGAGGTCGACGCGTCGGCGTCTTTCGCCAATGGCATGTGGCGTTTACGGGTGAAGGATCATAAGCTCACAGACGCTGCCGTTTTTTCGCTTATTGACGCCTTTGGTTTGCAGTTCTGAATCTCCGACAGCGCGGAGCACGGCAACAATGAGTCCGTTATTCCAACTTCGCCTCGGGCGTTGTGGCGGCCTTTGGCGAGTTCTTGTAGACAAAGCGGATGGTGGTGAAATTTTTTGCCACCTAAACTCAACCGGCATCTGCACATGCGGGAGCGCTGTTTGGGCTGTTCAATGCCCAGCTGAAAACTGCACACCCAATCGTTTGGCTTGGTGTGCCAAGTTTTTATCCAACGTCCAGAGCGTTGTGTCGGGCGTGAGGCAAGTGCTGGCTAACAATGCGATATCCACAAACCCGCAGCCCCTACCAAAAAGCGCTTCGCGCTCAATGAACGCCATCACTTCAGCCAAACTGGCTGCGCGCGCTTGCCCAAGCAAGGCCATATTTGCCAACGTTTGCATCCTGGGCGCTGGTGGTGTGCCACACGCGATTTCGGCCAATATCAATGGGTGGCCAAGAATTCGATCTTGCGCAATCAGCTCAATCAATAGGGCGCTAGCAAGGCGAAAATGTGCCACCCAAACCGACGTATCGACCAACACGCTCATTCAGATATCGGCTCAGCGCGGCGTGGTATGTCGGGCATCTCTGGAGCGCGCCCTCCGAGTGCAGCAAGGCGCTTGCTCGCTTGAATTCGTATGAAGGTGTTGATCGCCTCACGAATCAAATCGGCGGTATCTAATTTGGCATCGGCTAAATCAAGCGCCTTTTGAACTAGCGCATCATCAATAGTAATGGTCGTGCGCATCGGCGCCCCCAAGGAATCAAAAAAGATGCGATTCTACATCATTTTTGATGCGATAGTGGACTTGCAATGACTTCACTGACCCGCGCCTGTCAGCCGATCCCGCTTCAATTCTTCCAGTGCCTTCACTGCGGCTAAGGTGTCCATATGCGTTTCGCCGGAGACCTTGCGCCGTCCGACCAGCGATTCATTGAGCAAGCGCACGGCTTGGTCGAGCTTGCCCTGATCTTTTGCCAAAAGCCCTAAATGGAATTTCGCATCAAAGATGAGCGTCTCGAGATTGCCCGGTTTCCGCTGTGCAATCTGCAAAACCGCTGCCAACAAGCGCTCAGCTTCTGGCCACTGCCGTGATTCGCGCAGGGTATTGCCCAGCTGAATTTGTACGGCGAGTGTGTCGGGGTGCTCTGCACCAAAGCTGTGCTTCATGTCATTGTGCACCGCGCGAAATAGCGCGATAGCCTCAGGCAATTGATTACTCTTAGTTAAGCTCAGCGCAAGACTGTGGCGCAATTCCAACGTCGAAATGTGT
The DNA here is from genome assembly GCA_031410115.1 of Rhodanobacteraceae bacterium. Classification (GTDB taxonomy): domain Bacteria; phylum Pseudomonadota; class Gammaproteobacteria; order Xanthomonadales; family SZUA-5; genus JANNYA01. The sequence goes on from JANNYO010000373.1 coordinate 3,042, forward strand.
TTGCTACCGAATAGCTGCTCGGCAGTTTCCAGTACTTCACGTTTGTAGTTCACCGCTAACTCGATTCTGCCACGGGCGCCAACAATGTCGGCCAATGCACTCAGAGCTTGAATCACATGTTTGTGATTCTTGCCATGCAGCTGGCGTTCGCCTTCCAAAGCTTCGCTTGCTAATTTTTCCGCTTCGTCGAGACGGCCGACGCGAAAAGTGACCACGCTGAGCAGATAAATCGCCCCTAATGTTTGCTCATCCTGATCGCCAAAGGCGATGCGCGTTTCTTTGGCGGCCTCAGTCAATACCTCAAGCGACTCTTTATCGCGCCATTGGGACAGCAGTAGTTCGCCTAAGCTTTGCATGGTTTGCAGCGTTTTTCGATCAGCTACACCCAGCTGCACGCGCATACTGCTGAGTGCGGTGCGGTAGTCTGCTTCGGCTTGCTCAGCTCGCCCCATAACGTTATAGGCCAGTGCGCGCGAATACAGTGTTTCCAGCGTCAGGGGGTGTTGGCTACCCAGAAGCTTCGTTCGCTGGATCAAAGTGGACTCCAAGACTTTCGCCGCGTTCTCGTATCCACCAATTTCAAGCCACGTCATCGCGAGCGACTGCCGGAGCCGCGCTTGCAGTAACGGCGAGCTGCCGAAATCGCGTTCGATCGCAGCCAAGGCCGGTTCAAAGTACAGGGCGTCCAGCTGTTTTAGCGCCACGTCGGTCATATTGAGTGCGCTTAAACGCGACGCCATCGCGCTTGCTGGTTCTGCAATTTTCGCCACCGCGTTCGCTGAGGCGTCGTTTTGCTGCAACGCTGTGCGCAGAATATCGCGTAACTTTTGCCCCATGACGGCGGGGTCAATCGCCTTGATTTGTTTGGATTGAAAATCGGCGACGAGTTCCGCTTCGGCCCGCGACGTTTCGGCGCGCAGGTAGCTGACAACCGCCGCCGTCGTTGAGACCAGCAAAACAAGCGCCACCGCGCTACCCAGTGCCACCTTGCCCCAATTGCGCCGCACCAATTTGCCCATACGATAGCGCCAGGTGATCGGTCTGGCCTCGACTGGACGGCTTTCCAGCCAGCGTCGTAAGTCTTTTTCCAACTCCAGCACCGAGGCATAGCGATCGTTCGGGTCGCGCTCCATACATTTCGCGACAATCCAAGCCAAGTCGGAACTCAGGGTTTGCTTCATTTGCGCCACGCTTAGTTTTCGGCGCGCGGCAATATCGGCTTCAAGCTTGGCTTCCAAACTGATAAAGCGTCTCAGCAACGACGGGGGTTCGTCGCTGCTGATAAGTTTAGAAAGCTCCAATGGCGATTTAGCCGCCAATACGTCCTCATCGTAAGGGGTTACACCTGCGAGTAACTCGTAAAGCACCACGCCTAGAGAGTAGGTGTCTGTGCGGGTGTCAAGTGCGACAATGTTGCCGCTGATTTGCTCTGGGCTGCTGTAGATTCGGGTGCCGACAAAGCTGCCGAGCTGGGTACGTGCGGTTAAGTTGCCGAGCTTGCGCTGTAACGATTTCGCCACGCCAAAATCAATGATCTTGGCGGTCGCGGTCTGGCCTTGCGCAGCTTTGATCAGGATATTGCTGGGCTTGAGATCGCGGTGGATGATGCCCTTTTGGTGCGCGTGCAGCACGCCATCGCAAACTTGTAGAAACAGCTCAATACGCTGGCGGAAATCGAGTTCGTGTTCGTCGCAGTGCGCGGTGATCTCTAAGCCTGGCACGTATTCCATCGCAAAGTAGGGCCGCCCAGACTGTGCGGCTCCGGCGTCATAAACCGCCGCAACATTGACGTGATTCATCAATGCCAACGCTTGGCGCTCGGCCTCAAAGCGTGCCAGCACCTCGGCGGTGTCCATGCCCGCCTTGACCAGCTTGATGGCGACTTGGCGCTGTACCGGTTCACGCTGCTCGGCCAAATACACCGTGCCCATACCGCCCTCGCCGAGTTTGTCTGTTAAGCGATAAGGGCCGACAAACTGACCAACCAGGACGGCGCGTGTGGGCACTGGGCTCGGTCTATCAGCGATCTTGGGTCTTGCAGCGATCTCGGCCTTTTCAGCTACTTCGGCTTGTTCACTCGCAGCGGCACCTTTGAGCTGCTGATGCAGCTGTATCGCGCTGGGGCGCTTCGAGTCTTGGCCAAAGCATGCAGCGATCATCTCGCGCCACTCCGGTTTTGGGATGCGCGTGAGCCAAGTGTCCGTCGCTTCGGCGCTGAAATCACCGACGGCGAGCTGCAAAAGCAGCGCACCTAAGGCTTTGATGTCGTCGGCAACTTGGGGAGCTTGAATGCCATCGACAAAGCTCAAGCCCACAGCGGTAATCTTGAGCGGCAGCAACTGCGTCCGATCACGCAACACACCCAAATCGAAGGCGCTGAGTTTGAGCTGCGGCGTAGCATCGCCGTCGCCATTGCCATTGCCATCGCCAGCATCGAGCAAAATGCTGGCCGCGCGAATTTGGCCATGAA
>JANNYO010000374.1:0-3727 GCA_031410115.1 Rhodanobacteraceae bacterium
TGAGCAAGCCGACCGAACGCGAGCGCACGCAGTGGTATTTTCAGCGCTACGTGCAATATTTGCCGGCGGCGGGCGAGATCGTGCTGTTTGATCGCAGCTGGTACAACCGCGCCGGCGTTGAGAAGGTCATGAGTTTTTGCACCGATGCGCAATATCAGCAGTTCTTAAACGATGTGCCGGTGTTTGAGCAAATGTTGGTCAGTGAAGGCGTGCTGTTGCGCAAATATTATTTGTCGTGCGACCAAGAAAAGCAGGAAAAACGCTTCAAAGAACGCATTGAAGATCCGCTTAAGCGCTGGAAGATATCGCCGATTGATTTGACCAGTCGAGAAAAGTACGACGATTACACCGTGGCACGCGAAGCCATGTTCAAAGCCACGCACACCAAAGTGGCGCCTTGGACCGTGGTGGATATGAATGATCAAAAGCGCGGACGGCTGAATTTGCTGCGCCACCTCTTGGATTCCATCCCCGATCACGTGATCAAAGATGAAGCGATCGCATTTCCCAAGCTGAAAAAGAAAGTGCTTTCGGTGGAAAGCTATAAAGCGAAGGTTGACTTCGCGACCAACCGGTTCTGATTTCATGCTCGCTTCCGAGTTATTGCGCCAGCGTGGCTCAACGCCGTCGCGTTTACTTAAAGCGCCCGGGCCAGACGCTGGGCAGCTGGATGCTCTGCTCACCCAAGCGATGCGCGTGCCAGACCACGGCAAGCTTGCGCCTTGGCGCTTTATCGTCGTGCAAAACCAAGCGCGGCAGCGGCTTTCGGATATTTTGGTCGCAACGCGGCAGTTGATCGAACCTAGCGTCAGTGTCGAGGCCCTGGAAAAAGACGCACAGCGTTTCATGCACGCGCCGGTGATCGTGGTGGTGGTGGCAACACTGACGCCTAAGCACAAGATTCCCGAAGTCGAGCAAGCAGCGTCGTCGGCGGCGGTTTGTATGCAGCTGCTCAACGCCGCATTCGCCGCAGGTTTTGGCGCGCAATGGCTGACTGGTTGGGCCGCCTATGATCCGCGCATTGCCAACGCACTCGGCTTAAACAGCGCCGAACAGATCAGCGGCTTCATCCATATCGGCAGCACCGATGCCGCCATCATTGCGCGGCCACGCCCTAGCCTAAACGACAAGCTCAGCGCTTTTTAGCGATCAAAACACGACCGTTTTTTACCCCGCCCAAACCATTTAAACCAAGCTAAAGGAAATTCAATGCGACTTTCATTCGCCAGTTTCACTCGCACCACATTATTCGCCGCCACCGCAGCGGCGCTGCTAGCACTTGCCGCATGCGGCGACGACGTCGGCAGCTCATCACTCGCGGAAAAAGCCATCGCGCAGCAAAACGCTGGGAAGCTCACCGCGGCCGGTGCGATCAATGCTTACGGCGACGCACTCAAACAAAATGACGTGCGGCATTTGATTGAACTCGTCACGCCAAAAATCGCGTTCGAGCAAATGAAAACGCAGTTTGCAGAGATGAAAAAGCAACCGGTGAGCGAGAGTGATCGCCAACAATTTACCGAATCTTTTGGCCGTTTGACCAGCGATGGCGCGGTCGATTCGATTATGAAAGAAATCGAACCGAAGCTTGCGGCCTACAAACTGCAGCTGCCCGGCTACATCGCCATGGGTGCAGGTGCAATGCAAATGCAGGTAGCGTCCAGCAGCATCACGGCCGAAGAAAAAGAGTCTGCCACCAAAGCCATTACCGCGATGCAAACCTGGGCAACCAAAACCGATTTCGCCGACCCGAAACGCGCACGCAATGCGGTTACTGCGTTAGTCACCGCGGCAAAAGCGATCAACTTAAAAACACCTGAAGACGTCAAAGCGCTGAGCTTTGAGCAGGCTTTGGATAAGGTAGGCGTGTGCTTAGGCGGCGTCAAAAACGCGCTGAAAGCCTATGATTTTGATATGGACGCGATGCTCGGTTCGCTGAAAGTAACTGACTTAGCAAAGCCCGGCGAAGTGCAGGTTAAGGTCACGCTGTTTGGCACTGAACTGAGCAGCAAGGGCAATATGACTTTGCGGGACGGGCGCTGGGCGCAGTAGCACGCCTAGCCTTTCTTGCGCCGCGCGGCCTTCGGCGTTTTTCCGGTCGGTGACTCATCTGCCGAGTCCGCAAGCGGAGACTCCGCCAAAACATCAACGCCTGCTTTGGTTTTTGCTTTGGTCTTTTGTAGCAAAACTCGACTCAAATACTGCCCGGTGTAGCTTGATGGATTCTTTGCAACCTGCTCCGGCGTGCCGGTAGCAATCACCTGACCACCACGAAAGCCGCCTTCTGGGCCCATGTCGACGATCCAATCGGCGGTTTTAATCACATCCAAGTTGTGCTCGATCACCACCACGGTATTGCCGCGTTCGGTCAGCTCGTGCAGCACGTGCAGCAGTTGCTCGATGTCGTGAAAATGCAGGCCGGTGGTGGGCTCGTCTAAAATGTACAGCGTGCGCCCGGTGTCGCGCTTAGATAGTTCGGTGGCTAACTTTACCCGCTGCGCTTCGCCGCCGGAAATCGTGGTGGCGCTTTGCCCGAGGGTGATGTAGCTCAGGCCCACATCCAGCAGCGTTTTCAGCTTACGCGCCAAAAACGGCACAGGCTCAAATAGTTTGTAGGCATCTTCCACGGTCATGCCCAGCACTTCGGAAATGTTTTTGCCTTTGTAGGTAATCTCCAGCGTTTCGCGGTTGTAGCGTTTGCCGCGACAGACATCGCAGGGCACATACACATCGGGCAAAAAGTGCATCTCGACTTTGATTAAACCGTCGCCCTGGCAGGCTTCACAGCGGCCGCCTTTGACATTGAAGCTAAAACGACCGGCTTCATAGCCGCGCGACCTGGCTTCGGGTACCGCGCAAAACAAGTCGCGAATCGGCGTAAACAAACCGGTGTAGGTGGCGGGGTTCGAGCGCGGCGTGCGCCCGATTGGGCCTTGATCAATACTGACAACTTTGTCGAATAGCTCCATGCCCGCACAGGATTCGTGCGCCGCTGGGCGATCACTGGAGCCATTCAAATTGCGCGCCGCCAGTGCCATCAGCGTATCGTTAATTAACGTGCTTTTGCCCGAGCCTGAAACGCCGGTGACGCAGGTAAACACACCCACCGGCACCGCCAAATCGACGTTCTTCAGATTATTGCCGCTGGCACCCGTCAACTTGAGCCACGCGCCGTCGGTGGGCTTGCGGCGTATTTTCGGCACCTCAATTCCGCGTCGGCCGGACAAATAGTCCGCCGTCAGCGAATTTTTCGCCTGCAAAATATCGCTCGGCGTGCCCTGCGCCACGATCTGCCCGCCGTGCACGCCAGCCCCTGGGCCAATATCCAGCACGTAATCGGCGGCGCGAATCGCGTCTTCATCGTGCTCGACGACGATCACGGTGTTGCCCAAATCGCGCAGCCGGACTAAGGATCGCAGCAGGCGATCATTGTCGCGCTGATGCAGGCCGATTGAGGGTTCGTCCAGCACATACATCACGCCGACCAAGCCCGCACCGATCTGACTTGCCAAGCGAATTCGCTGCGATTCGCCACCTGATAGCGTGCCAGCGGTGCGCTCCAGCATCAAATAATCCAGGCCGACATCAACCAAAAAGCGCAAGCGCGCGCGAATTTCCTTCAAAATTTTGGCGGCTTTGTCGCCATTCGAGCAGGGGTTCGTCTATTAATGTAAATACGCAATTCATTAGCTTATCGAAATCGCACTGTTTTCGGCCAAATGCTTGT
>JANNYO010000375.1:0-1849 GCA_031410115.1 Rhodanobacteraceae bacterium
AACTGGCCGAGCAAACCCGCAGCGAAATTCTCGGCTCTGATGCGCGCGTGCATGCGCGTATCGCTGGGCCAACCGTATTGCTGTGGGGATTTGGTATGCGCTTCGGCCAGGCGCTCATCCGGCGTTTTATTGATTCAAGCCTGACACAATCGGCGAAAAATGGTGAAGATGCATTGGGTGCGCTGGCAACGGGCGACGGTGTTTGATTTTTTGAAGGACGCAGGACAGCGCGTGAATATCTAGCTTGCACAAACAATTGTATGATGTGTACTTACCCAGGAAAAGATACACATGCGTACAAATATAGAAATTGATGAAAAACTGATGCGGGACGCACTGCGTGCGACAGGTGCCAAAACCAAGCGGGAAGCCGTTGAACTTGGGCTGGCGACACTGGTGCAACTACGGGCGCAAGAGAAAGCACGTGTCCTGCGCGGCAAAATCACGTGGGAAGGTGATCTCAGCACAATTAGAACTGACCGATGATTTTGGTTGACTCAAGCGTGTGGATTGACTATTTCCGTGCCGAGCAAACAGCGCAGGTCGCTTTACTGGATTCTTTGCTTGGTAAAACCAGACTTGCGGTGGGTGATTTAATTGCTGCAGAAGTATTGCAGGGTGTGCGCAACCAACGTGAGTTTAAGTTGGTAAAGCGCACTTTCGACGCGTTTGATCATATCGACCTTGTAGGCTATCAATTGGCGCTTAAGGCGTCGGAAAATTATCGCGCACTGCGCGAGAAAGGCGTGACCATTCGAAAAACAATCGACACGCTTATCGCTACACGCTGTATTGAGGACGACCTAACGCTGCTTCACTCGGATCGCGATTTTGCACCATTCGTGCAGCACCTTGGCCTGAAAGTGGCGTATTCGGTTGCGCTACCCGTGGCTGAATTACCAGGTCGTACGCGCTGAGAATTTAGCGCTAGTAACCACCTGGCTAGACACACGCACGACGCTGCTGCGCGGTGCAATCGTATACAACAAGCCCTAGCGGCGGCTTAAGATTAGTCTTCGGTGAGTGCGCGGCATGACTCTTTTTTCCGTGTCGCCTTCCGGCGAGACTTGTCTGCCGTGTCGCCTTCCGGCGAGACTTGTCTGCCGTGTCGCCTTCCGGCGAGACTTGTCTGCCGTGTCGCGATCGCGAGACTGCCGCGCCGCTGATGCGAGCGTTGTCCGCCGTGTCGCCGCTGGGGGATTTATACTGCCTGGATTAACCAACAAATCGGAGCCGAAAAATGATGCACAGCAGCGTTGCGCGCGTCACCCAGCGCATCATTGAGCGCAGTAGAACGCTACGCGCGGATTATCTTGCGCGCATGGCCGCAACGCGTGAGCAAGGCACCGCACGTACGCGCCTGAGCTGCGGAAATTTGGCGCACGCCTTTGCCGCAATGGGCAACGACAAAGCGACGTTGAAAGCGCGCATAGCGCCCAACATCGGCATTGTCAGCAGCTACAACGATATGCTTTCGGCGCATCAGCCGATGCAAAACTATCCAGAGCTGATCAAAATGGCGGCCCGAAACCGCGGTGCGACAGCACAGTTTGCCGGCGGTGTACCGGCGATGTGCGATGGCGTCACGCAGGGCCGTATTGGCATGGAGCTGTCGCTATTTTCCCGCGACACCATCGCACTTGCCACCGCCGTGGCGCTATCGCATGAAATGTTTGACGCCACTTTATTACTCGGCGTGTGCGACAAAATTGTACCGGGGCTGCTGATTGGTGCCTTAAGTTTCGGGCATTTGCCACATATTTTTGTGCCCGCCGGGCCGATGACTTCGGGCTTGTCAAACCCAGAAAAAGCACGCGTGCGCCAAGCGTATGCCGCTGGAAAAGCCAGC
>JANNYO010000376.1:0-4827 GCA_031410115.1 Rhodanobacteraceae bacterium
AGGCCTAGAGGAATGGTTGCCCACGACAGAACCCGGCTTACAGGCGGACTCAACTTTTATCGATGTGGCGCTGTTTGATCCAATCAAGCAGCGCCATATTTTTTATCTATTTAAGGTCATCAAACGATGCGGCCATTTCTAATTGACACTGATCCGGGCGTAGACGACGCCTTAGCCATTTTGATGTGTTTCGCCGCACCCGATGTAGATGTTCGGGCGCTGACGGTGCTGGGTGGCAATGTTGGTTTGCACCACACTGTGCGCAATGCCTGCGCTTTGGTGGACTGCTTGAAAGAATCACTTGCGCCTGGCGCGCAGTGCGAAGTGAAAGTTTATGCCGGTGTCGCTAGACCGCTACTTAGGGACATCGTCGATGCCGCATTCGTGCACGGCAGTGACGGCTTTGGTGACGCCAACTTGACCGCGCCGATTACCCAGGTGGAATCGACGCACGCGGCATTGGCGATTATTGAACATGCCAACGCCTGCGGCGGTGAACTTGAAATCTTGGCGCTTGGGCCGTTGACCAATATTGCGCTGGCATTGGCGCTGGACCCAAGCCTGCCGGGCAAAGTCAAACGCTTGGTGATTATGGGTGGCGCGATCACCGCAAAAGGTAACATAAGCGCTTTCGCCGAGTTCAATATTGCCGTCGACCCACATGCCGCGCAGTCGGTGCTGACGCACTGGCCGAATGCCGAACTTGTCGACTGGGAAGCCACCGTGCGCTGCGCCCCAAGCATTGCCACGACTGAAAGCTGGCTAGCAGCGCGCTCGCGAAACGGTCAGTTTATGCACTCGATCTCCCGCAAAACAGTGGTTTTTAATCGCTCAATTGCAGGTGATTTGCGCGATCAGGCGCGCTGGACTTGGGCAGACCCGCTCGCGGCGTTTGTGGCGATTCAACCCGAGCGCTGTCAATTTCAAAGCTTTGGCGTTGAGGTCATTTTGCAGGGCGCAGCCATGGGTGCGACGTTGCTAAACGAACGCGAACGTTCTATTCGGGTGCTGACCGAACTTGATAAAGATGAATTTCATTCGGCGCTGCATGCCTGCTTGGCTGGTTGACTCGTTTTTTACTTAGCCGCCCGGCGAGATTCATTTGCCGTGTCGCCTCAGACCATCATTTTTGCCGTGACCATTGCCCGGCACAGCACCGACTGATCGCTAGACCCTCGCGTCGAATGTGCGACAACAGACGGAAGTACCGGCCTTGGGTGCGGGAAGCTCGCACTGTCAGCACGACAACGTGTCCGCTGCAGCAGGTTTTCTGCATACAGGAGTAGGTGATGAACTTTGACTTAAATTTTTTGCCCTGGCAAAAAAGATTTTCTCTCGATTCGTTTTGTTTGTGGCAAAAAAACTCGCTGGTGCTGATCAATATCCGCCGTGCGCTGGGTGCCGGTGTCATCGTGACAACTTTACTAGTTGGCGGCTGCGCGACGGTTTCGCGCGCGCCGACTGATGCATTTCAGGCAGCGGATTTCGCGATCACGAATGCCGAGAAAGAGCAGGCTTCCGAATTTGCTCCAGCTGAGCTGATCGCAGCGCGCGATAAGTTGAGTAGGGCGCGTGCGGCAGTGGCAAAAAATCCGCGTGAAAAAGACCTGATTGCGGCCCGCCGGCTGGCGGAACAAGCGCAGAGCGACGCCGAATTTGCCTCTGCCCGCGCCCGCGATGGCCGCGAGCAAGCGGTCAACGCCGACTTACAAAAAAACAATGACACCTTGCGCGAAGAATTACAGCGCACCTTGGAAGTCTCGCCGGAAGGCGACACGGTAAAATGGGACTCGCTATGAAAACACAGGTTGCAAACAAAGCTGGCGGCGAATGCCGTCAAAAGCGCCGCCAGCCTATGAGCTTATCGGTGCGCTATGCCGCAGTCACCACGCTGGTGTTGATGCTGTCGGCGTGCGGCTCGAAACCGATGAAAAACCCAGACGCTGTGCGCGTGCAGGGGGATTTGGTAGCGCTACAGGCGGATCGAAATTTGGCGACGCAATCGCCACTGTCGATGCAGGAAGCGGAAAAAGCGGTGCAAATTGCGCTTGTTCCGGAGCGCGATCGGGTCTTGAGTGCGCATCGGGTTTTCCTTGCGGATCGTAAAGTACAGACCGCGCGTTCCCTCGCGCAAGCGCAATATGCCGTTGAGCATCGCAAAGTATTAAGTCAGGAAAGTAACGATATTCGCCTCCAGGCGCGCACCCGGGAAGCTGACTCAGCAAAGCGTGAGGCGAATGCGCGCACCGCCGAGGCGATGGCGGCAACCAACGATGCCAACGCGGCTCGCAGTCAGGCCAACTCCGCGATTAATGAAGCCAGTGCGGCCAAAAATGAAGCGAACGCGCAGGCTATGGAAGCGGGTATGGCACGCAGTGATGCGACGAGCGCGCGCACGCAAGCAGATGCTGCGAAAAGCGAAGCGGATATGGCGCGTATAGATGCCGAGATCGCGAAAAATCAGGCGAGCGCAGCGCAAAACGAAGCCAATATCGCCAAGGGCGAAACCAATGCTGCGCTTGACGTCGCTGACGCCGCGCTGCGTAAAAACGATGCGTTGTTGCTACAGCTTGCCGACCTGCAGGCGAAGAAAACGGATCGTGGCGTGCAGCTGACTTTAGGTGACGTGTTATTTTCCAGCGGCAAGGCCGACCTTAAAGCGGGCAGTGCGGCAAAACTTGATCAGCTGGTAAAAGCCCTTGCAGGTGCAACTGATCGGAATATTCTGATTGAAGGATTTACCGACAATGTCGGTTCCGATGAGATGAATCAGGTGCTGTCGCAAAATCGTGCCAATACGGTATCAAAGTATCTGGCCAGCCACGGCGTGTCGGCAGCGCGAATCACCGCGAACGGTAAAGGCGAGATGTTTCCGGTTGCGGGCAATGAAATTCCCGCCGGACGCCAGCTCAATCGCCGGGTAGAAGTAACGATTGAAAATCCGGTGGTGCAGAACTAGACGCGCGGGCGGCGTAAGATTTTCAATGAAACCGGGTAGCCGACGCGGCCGAGTCAAAGCCCTACTGCGCTTTATGAATATGACCTCTGGCAGTTGGCGCGATGAGCGTTTTCCTGCGGAGGAAGCTGAGGAATTAGCGCCGCTGCGGGCTGAATTATTGAGCGCCGATCAAATGGTGCAATACGGTAAAGCACTGGCGGCGCAGCACGAGTTTGCAGCGAAGGGGAAATCAGGTGCCAATTGGCGCGGGAGTGGTGCAGTTTCGCCGGACAGGCGACACGGCGAACAATCCTCGCCGGATAGGCGACACGGCAAGCAAGACTATTTACTGCTGCGATTGTCGGAAAATAGCCGCGCGCTAAAGCAAGCTGGCGAGGTTTTAGCTTTAGCCGCAAATCACGGTGCCAGCACGGAAAATTCGGTCACACCCGCGCTTGGTGCCGGCACGGATTTGGCCTTAGCGCAGGACGTTGCGATCAGTCCGGCGGCCGAATGGTTGCTTGATAATTTTTATTTGATTGAAGAGCAAATGCTGACCGCGAAGGCGCATTTGCCCAAAGGTTACAGCCGCGAGCTTGCGCCTGGGCCTACCGCGGGAATACCGCGCGTCTACGATCTGGCGCTAGCGGCCATTTCACATAGCGATGGGCGACTCGATTTAGCCGTCCTCGAGCGATTTGTCGATGCCTATCAGAGTGTCACGCCACTTAGCTTGGGCGAACTGTGGGCGATCCCGATTATGTTGCGACTGGCGCTAATCGAAAACTTAAGGCGCGTTGCTGTGCGCATAAGTTCAGACCGCCAATACGTGATGGAGGCGAACCAGTGGGCTGCACAAATGCTGGGCACGGCTGAGCATGATCCAAAGAATTTGATCGGGGTGGTCGCTGACATGGCGCGCTCAAATCCGCCGATGGTGAGTGCATTTGTTGGTGAATTAGCGCGCCGCCTGCGTGGCCACGGCCCGGCGTTGGCGCTCGGGCTCAACTGGATTGAGCAGCGCTTAGCGGAGTCGAGCCTGACCATCGAACACCTAGTGTGGGTTGGCAACCAGCAGCAGGCGGGGGATCAAGTTTCGATCAGTAACAGCATTGGCAGCCTGCGCTTTATCGGTGCGACCAATTGGCAGCTATTCGTTGAGGCGATGAGCCACGTCGAGCAGTTACTACGTCAGGGCCAAGGCGAGACATGTCGCTCAGGCAAGACTTGTCTGCCGTGTCGCTCAGGCGAGACTTGTCTGCCGTGTCGCCCAGCTAAGACTTATGCGGCGATGGATTTCGCTACGCGCGATCGCTATCGTCATGTCATTGATCGTCTCGCCAAGGCCAGCGCGCATTCGGAACTTTCGGTGACGCGGGCGGCGCTGGCGTTGGCAAACGCGGTTGTTGCGGACACTGACTTAGCGCGAACCGAGGTGGCTAACGCCGACGCTGGTAAAACCGTCGCCGATGGTGTCAGCAGCGGCGATCCAAAGCGGCATGTTGGCTATTATTTGATTGGCCCAGGGTTGTTGCAATTGGAGCAAGCGCTGGGCGCGCGGATCCAGATTCGGGTGCGGCTTACGCGCATGATTGCGCGTTTTCCGCTGCTGCTGCACGTTGGTGCGGCTTTCGCATTGAACCTGCTGTTCGTTGCTGTCATGGTGCGTCAGGCCTGCCTCAGTGGTTTGAGCGGCGCTCCGCTTTTCGCCCTGACGGCGCTGTGTTTTTTGGCGGTTTCACAGCTTAGCCTTAGTTTGACCAATCTGTTTGCCACGCTGATTGCAATACCGAACTTACTTCCGCGAATGGACTTTGCCCAGACCAACACGACTCATCCTGGTGCAATTGCCGAGGGTGCAGGTGCAGGTGCAGGTGCAGGTGCAGGCG
>JANNYO010000377.1:0-3927 GCA_031410115.1 Rhodanobacteraceae bacterium
ATTGCGAACTTTGAGGCGCACTTTCTCAAAACCAAAAATCTTACCGTCGGGCTTGCGTGGGTAGCCATCGCCATCGACGGTATGCATAGCACCTTGGTTGAGTACAGCGAAGATTTTTTGATCGATGGGTTCGATTTCGAGCTTGCCGCGAAAGAAGAAGTTGACCATTCCCGCCGTATAAGCAGTTGCACGCGGTATCAACATATCGGCCATCTGATTGTAGTTACGCAGTGTCAGCACTGATTGTAAATTGCACTGAAGGCCCAATTGAGCGGTTATGGTGCACCATTGCCGTTGCGAAACGATGGGCGCGCGACCGTTATTCAATCCAGCATCGGCAAAGTTTGGCGCCACTGCATCGGGAACGCGCCAAAACGACGTAGCCAGGCGCAATGTACCCAATCCTGGAACAACGACCGGTTCTTCGGTGCCCGCTACGAATTCCGGGGAATTAATGTCGGGCGGACTTTTATAATTGCCTGCTTGGTTATCTTGGGTGTAAAAACCTCGGTTGGCATAATCCCCCAATCCAGCGCGCGCATTCAGCGTTGCAAGCGGCAGCGTTGCGGCGTTGGTCGAATCACCCGCTGCGCGCGTGGTAAAGAATTTGCGCTGCACGGCAAAGCTTGGAACCGGGTATTGCGCCAGCCATGGGTCAATGTTGTTTGCTGGCACTTGGCCCGATTCTCGGAACAGCTGCAGCCATTGCGCTTCTTCACAATCATTGGTTGCGATGTATTGAAAATTGCGGTCAGATATTGCTCCATTGAATCGTGAAACCAGCCGAAAGTTAATGAAATTTTCATAGGTGCGCGTCGCAAAATCTTGATTGATGGCAGAACCGGGCAGGGTGCACGTGTGGTTGTGCGGTTCGCCCCGTGAATGTTGTGGAGATGCTTGATCCTGCATTAAGTGCACAACGTGCCCTAGCGCCTTGAGTGTCGTGCCCCACAGCTGCATGCGAATATCAGATTCTAATTTGGTGCTCGTGCTGGATATGCTGGCGGGGGGTTCTCGGTAGGTGAGCGCCAAGAAAAACGCGCGACGGGCGTCCATATAGCTGAAATGATTGCCACGCATGGGGTCTGGAATTTGTGTAGTAGCAAAAGGGTTCGCTTCTCCTAATGCCCAGCCTAAGGAGGGCACACCGCCTGCGGTATTGACAAAGCCTGAATCGGTAGAGTTAGTCACTGGGCTATAAAAGTGATTAAAAACCCGGGTTTGATCGGCCCATGGATCGATATCGGGTCGATCCAAGCCGGTGTAATATTTGTCTGCCAAATCATCTTCCCGAATGACGCCGCGCATGAACCAAGCCTCGAAGCGCAAATGTGGCGATAGCCCTGGCGGCACCGGAAATTCTGCGTTTGGCGTGTACGGGCGGCCAGAGTAAATCAGCGGCATTGACCCCCGCTCGTACGGCGTAACGCAGCGGAACTTCACGCCTAACGGATCCGGTGCCGGAATTGTGGTCAACAGCCAGTTGGGTACTGGGTCGAGGTATCCATCGCACGTATTAGTCTGCGTATTGAATGGGCGGTCTGCGTTCAATCGATCAAAACCCAGACGCTGATAGATTTCGGTATTACTGGGTGCCAACACCGATCGATCAAAGGCGTTCTTGGTCATAAAGGCATGCGTCGGCATTTCATAAGCCGAAGTTGCAGCAGACCAGGTGATCAGTAAAGACACTAACAGTTTATCGTGGTAACTCATGGGTGCGTTCCTCTTTCCAAACGTTCAAGGTAAGGTTTCATTGCTTTGCAAAAATTCCGCCGCTGTTCCGGTTGAATGCGCACACCAGAGTTTGGCTCCAGCGTTTTGGCATCAAAATAGGTGGCGTATGTTTTCCATGTTGCTGCATTCATCGGGCCAGTGAGTGCCAGGGCATTCAAGGCGAAACCAGCTTCGGAGCGGTCGGGCGACTGCGTTGGCAAGGAATCCCAAATAGCATCACAAAATAAGTGGTAGGCCTCCCAGCCTTGCCACATCCGCATATGCGCATCCTGATTTCTGGGGTCTTCAAGCCCCACCGATTGGATTGGTGACACCTGACCAGCGCGAGCAACACACGAGTTTCCGTTGGCAAAAATCTCTTGAAATTGATTCGGAAAGCCGCGATGTTTCAGCCAATAGCGCCGGTATCCGCGCGGCTGCCAAAATTGATCAAAGATGCGCTTATATTCGTCGCCCAGCTCAAATCGCTTGGAGTACGTTTTATTAAGGTAACGGGGGTCGATGCTGTAACCCATCGCTTTGAGGCGATCTTCCCAAGCTGGGTAGTCATCTTTGCTTTCAAACAGAGTGGGATGCTCATCGGTAATATAAGTACGGTTTGCATAGAGCTCATAACGCACCGGGTAATAGCCCGGTTTGGAATACGCAACGCCGCTCGCCATCCAACTGCCGTTTTTGGCGGTGTTGCTAAAGCGGCCATTGGCATCGGTGCGGCCAATTACATTGCGTGCGCAGGTACTGCTATTGCGATCTTTAAATTCGCGCCAGTAAAAGCTGATCCACACATCTGGAATGGGCTTACCGGTTTCTAGATCCAGCATTTCCCAGCTGGCCGTCAGCCCTGGGTTTTTGGCATTGGGCGTGTCATAGCAAATGCGGTTGACGTTCATCTCACAAGCGAAAGACAAGCTAGATAGCCAACTAACAAATAGCAAGCCTACCGGAATAGTTAGTATTCGGCGTATCGTGGGCAGAGTGAGATGGCGGTTAGTTTTCGCATGAATTCTTCGAACCCGCCAGTATGCTACAGCCGACACAATTGCTAGTTGGACGCCATACAAACTGATCACCCACGCATCCCAGATTTCAACGACGGCGAGGCCAATCGCGGATGGCAATATCAATTCCCAGGCGGGCTCACGTAAACCTATCGCCAGAGACCAACTACAAAGTAATGTTAACCAAGGCACAGCGACGACGGCATGGGTGTCGGCAATCCATTTGCTAAAAATTGATGTCGCTAGAAAGGTCAGTCCAATACTCACCAAAGCGGGCACGCTAAGAATCGCGATCGCTAGAGACGCCGGGAACGGTTCGCTCATAATGCATCCTTTGACAGAAACGCCCGAGGTGTACCAAGATCGTTACATGCCATAAATCCTCCAAACACCATCGCTGCCCCGCGTAAACAGCACGGGAAAGCCCAGGAAATCTCCCGGACGCGCCGGGTCAGGGATGCTGACAATAAACTCTGCACTGACATCTGAAATTTGTCCGATCGTGACTTGACCTAAGCTGGCTGCGACCGTGGCAAGATTGGCACCTAAGGAAGCCCAAAACGCCTGAAATTGTGGACGAATGCGCAGCCCCAGAGTATTCAATGCCAGCGGAATTTGACCCGCAATCAGCCGTTGCTTCATGCCGTAGTAGAGCCCACACAGCGTTTGCCGCGCAAAGGCTAAGGATTGGATTTGTAACCGGTACTTCCCTTCACGCACCACGAGCGGGGTCATCGGGTCACCATCGTCAAAGCTCACGCGTGCCAGCGCTAAATAAGCGCCGGGCGTATCAAAGGCGTAGCTCAATGGGGTAGCTGCGTTCGTGCTGTCCACTTCAAAGCTGCCATCGCCTTGATAGTCAACTTGGACGCGTGCCACCGTGGTTTGCGCGGCGGGCAAACGAGTGATCAGCTTGAACGGAATCGTCTGTGGCGCGTAGCCTCCGGTGCTTGCAGCAATCAGTTCAACGTCCGCACCAACGCTGGGCGTAACCGTGATGTTGCGCGTGGCGCTGATGCTGCCACCGTCAACATTTTTCAGCATCACGGTGATGGTTTGCGCACCGGGTTCCAAGACTATCGGCCGGGTAGAAAATTGGCTGGCGTTCGCGAGTGCCAGTTCGCCATTGACCGTCACGCCGATATTGGCAGGCCCGGTCAAGCTGCCATAGACCTGCAGCCTGTTTGCTGGA
>JANNYO010000378.1:0-7773 GCA_031410115.1 Rhodanobacteraceae bacterium
GTGCGCTGCCATTGTTAAAGCGCAGCAAAACCTCCGCGCGATCACGCTGCTCTAAATCACCGTGCAGCGCTAGCACCGGAATACGCGCGGCGGTCAGCTCGCGCAGTAGCTCAGCCAGATCGAGCTTGGTGTTGCAAAAAATTAAACTCGATTCGGCCTGATGATGCAGCAAGAGTTGACGCACCACCGCCGATTTTTCCGGTTCTGCCACGTCATAAAAATGCTGCTCAATCACACCGTTTGCATGGCTTATATCCGCTTCAATGCGCACTGCATTTTTTTGCACCAGGACCGACAAGCGATCCACTGATTCGGGGAAGGTTGCGGAAAACAGCCAGGTCTGGCGCGCATCCGGCATGCGCTCAGTCAGCGCTGCCATGCTGTCGGCAAAGCCCATGTCCAGCAGCCGGTCCGCTTCGTCCAATACCAGCATCGTCAGCGTATCAAAGTTGAGATGATGCTTTTCCAAGTGATCCAAAACCCGCCCAGGGGTAGCGACAATTAAATGCGGCGCGTGTTTGGTAAGTGATGCCTGTTGCGGTCCAATTGCGACACCACCATAGATCGTTAGGATCTTAAGATTCGGCAAAGCCGCACCTAAACGCCGCAGCTCAGCGGCAACTTGATCGGCCAATTCCCGCGTTGGGCATAGCACCAAGCCCTGCAGCTCGATGCGCTCAAGCTTGAGGCGCGCCAATAGCGCTAGGCCAAATGCTGCCGTCTTACCACTGCCGGTTTTCGCCTGCGCACGCACATCGTGGCCGTCCAACATCGCCGGCAAGGCGGCAAGCTGAATCGGTGTGAGCGCAATGTAGTTGAGCGTTTGCAGGGTTTGTAAAAGCGCCGCAGGTAGGCGTGCGCGCAGAGTTTGTTCTGGATTGGCTGTCATGGGCGCAACTTTGCCTGTGCTTAAGCGCGTCCACAATAGGGTGAAAGGCGCCGGCGGCGAAATGTTCGCTCGCTAATGATAATCATGCGACTGCACGTTCAAGTTTTCCAACATATCACTGGCGTTGTGCAAGCGCTGGGCGATCAGATGGCTGACGCTATCAACGCTTTCCCAGCGGCCTTCGACAATCAACAGGCTAGCGCTGGATAACTCTAGCCGCTGACGTTCGGCAAGATCGCGCCAGATAACGACGTTTACTGCGCCGTCTTCGTCTTCCAAGGTCACGAAGGTAACGCCTTTTGCGGTTTGTGGGCGCTGACGCAGGGTGACGAGGCCGGCGTGATGAATTTTCACGCCGTGCGGCAGGGTGCGCAGTTCACCTGATGGCCGACAGCGTTTGGCGCGCAGCTGACGGCGAATAAGTGCCAGCGGATGCAGCCCGAGGCTGGTGCCGGTCAGCGCGTAATCCCTGAGCATCGCGGCATGTGCACTTTCAGGGGCAAGCGGGAAATGATCTTCTTTTGCAGCCGCTAATCCGGCGAATAATGGCAGCGTTTCACTGATGCCACGTGCCGCCCAGCGCGCGCGATTGCGGTGCCCGGCTAAGCTGCGCAAGGCATCGGCTTCGGCCAATAAATCCATACTGCGCCGATCTAAATTCGCCCGATACATCAAATCTTCTAAGTGTTTAAAAGGCTGCATTGCCCGCGCAATCAGCAATCGTTCGGCGCTATTTTTGGCCAGCCCGCGCAGCTGATTAAAACCCATTCTGATCGCGGGCTGACGACTGGAATCGGCAAGTAAATCCGCGCTTGGCGCTTCTAAAATGCAATCCCAATGACTAAAACGTACGTCGATGGGATAGACCGTAATGCCGTGGCGGCGCGCGTCTTGCAGCAGCTGATCGGGGGTGTAAAAACCCATGCGGGTGGGCGTGTTGATCAGTGCGCAGGTGAACGCTGCGGGTTCGTAATACTTAAGCCAACAGCTCAAATACGCCACCAGTGCGTAGCTTGAGGCGTGCGACTCTGGAAAACCGTAGCTGCCAAAGCCTTTGATTTGGGAGAATATTTGCAGCGCAAATTCCTCTGGATAGCCGCGTTCGCGCATGCCTGTGAGTAAGCGCTCGCGATGTGGTTCCAAGCCGCCATGGCGCTTCCAGGCCGCCATAGATCGGCGCAGTTGATCGGCCTCGCCCGGCGTGTAGCCTGCTGCCACCATCGCAATCTGCATGACTTGCTCTTGGAAGAGCGGAATGCCGAGCGTACGTGCCAACACTTTTTCCAAGGCCGCTGATGGGTATTCAATCGGCGCTTTTCCCTGGCGACGCTGCAGATACGGATGCACCATTTTGCCCTCAATGGGGCCTGGGCGAACGATGGCAACTTGAATCACCAGATCATAGTAATTCGCGGGTTTCAGGCGCGGCAGCATCGCCATTTGCGCGCGGCTTTCAATTTGAAAAACGCCCACAGTATCAGCACGCTGAATCATCTGATAGACCGCTGGATCTTCGGCGGGAATCATGGCCGGTGTCAGATCGCGCCTGCCGCTTGCGCGCAGCATATTCAAACAGCGGGAAATCGCACCCAGCATGCCAATGCCCAGCACATCGATCTTTAGCAGCCCCAAGGTGTCAAGATCATCTTTGTCCCATTGAATGATCGTGCGTTCTGGCATTGCCGCATTTTCCACGGGCACTAGGGTGTGTAGTGGCGCGTCACTAATCAAAAACCCACCCGGATGTTGGGATAAGTGGCGTGGAAAATGCATCAGCTGTCCAGTCAAAGCCAGCACCCGTTTGAGCAGCGCATTGTCTAGATCAAAACCCGCCTCTGCTAAGCGCTCAGGCGTTGGCAGCGCGTCATCCCAGCGGCCTAAAGTGTTTGCCAACTGATCAACTAAAGCAGGCGCTAGCCCAAGCGCTTTGGCGACGTCGCGCACCGTGCTGCGGCCGGAATAGGTAACCACCACCGCAGTCAGCGCAGCACGATCGCGACCATAGCGCTGATAAATATATTGAATCACTTCCTCGCGTCGGGTTGCGTCAAAGTCAACGTCAATATCAGGTGGCTCCTTACGTTCTCTGGAGATAAAGCGCTCTATCAACATGCTCACGCGCGTAGGGTCAACTTCGGTAATGCCCAGCACGTAGCACACCGCTGAATTGGCCGCAGAGCCCCGCCCCTGGCAGAGAATCCCTTGCGCACGGGCGAAGCGCACAATGTCATAAACCGTTAGAAAGTAAGCTTCATAGCTAAGTTCGTTGATCAAGCGCAACTCGTACTCAAGCTGGGTTTGCACCAATGCCGGCACGCCATGCGGCCAGCGCCAATGCGCGCCTTGAGCAGTCAGCTCACGCAGCCAAGCACTCAGCGTTGTTCGTGCAGGCACGATTTCATTGGGGTATTGATAGCGCAGCTGGCAGAGCGAAAATGTGCAGCGCTCAGCGATCAGCACGCTTTGCGCCAACAGCTCAGGCGGGTAAATTTGCCCCAAAAGTTCGCGGCGGCGCAGATGGCGCTCGCCGTTGGGAAACAGCGCGGCACCCGCTTGTGCGACCGTGGTGCGATGGCGGATCGCACTGAGCGTATCTTGTAACGCGCGCCGGCCACGGGCGTGCATATGCACATCGCCACTGGCAACGCAGGGCAAGCCGAGTGCGCTTCCCAGCGCCAGCTGCTGCTGCAAACCTAAGCCATCGTTGGCGCCGCGATGCAGCTCAACGGCCAGCCACGCGCGGTTTGGAAAGGTTTTTTTCAGCCAGTTTCCGTGGCTATCGTTAATTGCATGCTGGCCTGGCAGCGGCAGCCAAAGCGCCAGCACACCCTCGGTGGCATCTGAAATGCCCGCCGGCGCGGCGGCAGACGGAGCACCAGCGAAATCAGCGCAATGCAAACGGTACTGGCCTTTTTTGCTGCGTCGGCGCGCCAACGTTAGCCACTGACACAAGCGCTGATAGCCCGCTAAATTTTCCGCCAGCAGCACCAATTTTGGCCCCTGCGTCAGCTGTACTTCACTGCCCACCAGCAGCTTCAAACCCACCGTTTTCGCCGCTTCAAAGGCGCGCACAATACCAGCGAGCGAGGCTTCGTCAGTAATCGCCAGCGCGCTGTAACCGCAGGCTTTGGCACGCTCGAACAGCGCCTTAGCAGAGCTTGCACCGCGTAGAAAGCTGAAATTTGACAAGCAGTGCAGCTCAGCATAGGCGGGGCTGGCGTTTGCGGAGGCGTTGCTCGGCGCGCTCATGCAAACCAGCCGTGCAGCATAAAAGGCCCCACGCTGCCGGGTGAGCAAAACGCCCAGGCGCGCTGACCAAGGTGGGTCTCAATTACATAATAATCGCGCTGCACATCACTGCCATCCCACCAGTCCGACTCAATGCGCTCGGGCCCGGCTAATAAACGCAGCGCGTGATCGCGCAGTGGAATCGGGCGCGCCAACAGCCAAGTGGGTCGATTTGCTGTGCTAAACGCCGCGGCCTGACTGGTATTTGCGCTGCTATTAGCGCTGGCGCTGGATTTGGCATCGATACGCTTCCAGCCGTGTTCGGGGCGATGATCTTGCGTGGCTGACAGGCCATACACCGACGCATCGCCCAGGCGGGCGCGCAAACGTTCGCGCAGCTGTTGCCAATTTAGCGCGTGCTGGGCGCGATCATCAAAAAGTGACTGTGCTGCTGGCACAAATGCGGGTAAGTCTTTGGCAGTTAAGCGTAAGGCAAGTACGGGTGCGGGTAAGGTGAGCTGCTCCAACCGCACTTTACTCAGCTCAAAAAGCAGCGTTGGATCACGCATCGCAGTCAGCAAACCAATGCTGATCTGGGTATCGGCACGATCTAGGTGCGTCAAATGCAGCACAAAGCGCTGCACGCCGCCGTTGCGCCCCGATAAATAAGCAGCCAGATCCGCCGTCAAACGGCGTAAGGGAAATAACAATGCATGGGCGTTGTAGACCTCACACTGCAAGTCGATGCTGACGTCAAAAATATCCTGTGGCTGATACAGCGCTAGCCCTTCTGGAGTCTGCCCAAGCAGGCGATCCAGATGCGCCAAAACCGCCACGCCGTAGCGTTTACCCAGCGCCGCACGCGGCAGTGCCAACACCTTGCCCAACGTGTTTAACCCGATCTGTGCCAGTGCGCTGGCGGTCGCTTTGGGCAAACGCGCTTGCATGATTGGCACACGCGCAAGCGCCTGCCGTACGCTGTGCGCGCATTGCGGTGCTGAACCATCTTCATGCCCAGCCAAAACCCAGGCGGCGGTGGCACTGGGCGCTAAGGCAATGCGGTGTTGAAAACCCAGCTGCACCAGCCCAGTGCGCAGCTGCGCTTGCATGACCGCCCAATCACCGAGCGCGCTAAAACTATGCTCAACTTCCAGCACAATTGCGCCCGCCAAGGCGACGCTAACCTGGGAGCTAAACCGGTACGCCCAAGCCGCCAGGAAGTGCTTGACGCGCAAACTGAGCTGCGGATCGTAGTCCACTACAATCAGTTCCGGGCAGTGCAATTGTGCGGTGCTCAATGCTTGCCCACGCTGCAAGCCGACGCAGGCTGCGGCTTGATTGAGTGCATACAAAGTTTGCCGAGGCGCGTTGCCATACAGCAGCGCCAACGGTTTATCTGGCGTGGCGTGGCGCCGCAGTACCGCGTCTAAAGCCAGCTCTGGGAGTAGGATGCAAGCCCACAGCATGGCGCATTAATGCCAAACGTGCGGAAAAGCAATCGCTTGCGCGGGCGCGTTAGCACCACGGCATTTGAGCACACGCAGCTGCGCTTTTTCGACCTGCACACGCAATGGCGCCGGCGAAGGATTACAGGCAGCTTTTTGATCGCGCAGCGCAAACGCCAGCGTGTGGCCAGTTTCAGCGGCAACTTGTAAACGGCGCAGCGCTTTGTCATCGGCGTTTTCAGGCCAGCACAGCACCGCCGCTAAGCAGGCTGAGCGCAAACACTGCTCAGCCGCCCAAAGTGCGGTTTGACGCTCGGCGGCAATCACCTCCAGCAGCTGTAAATCTACCCCGGCATTCAACCATGCGCGCGGATTCGGCAAATAGGGCGGCGCAATCAGGGCAATACGGCGGCCCGCCTGCGTATGTCGGGCAAGCGTCGGCAACAGCACACGCAATTCGCCCAAGCCATCAAACGCATGCAACAGCTCAATCAACGCCGACTCCGGCCAGCCTTGCGTTGGCAGCGCAGCATCCAGTGCGGCAAAACCGGTGGGCTCAGCGCTAGCGGTGATGCCCGCTGCTGCCGCTACATTCGTCTTACCGCGCCACAGGCGGCGATCCGCGATTAAACTGTCAATGGCAATCAGTGCAGACATAGCTTTAACCCCGACGCAGCAGGCCGCAATACAGCCCTATAACGGCGAAGTCAGCATCGGCAGGCACAACAATTGCGGCATAGTCTGGGTTGCGCGGTAACAGCCGGATGTAGTGGGCCGCACCCTGGGTGTGCGGGCTGTGCTGCAAGCGTTTGATGGTGATTTCGCCGTCAATGCGCGCCACCACAATTTGGCCATTTTCTGCCGTGTCACAGCGGCGCACCGCGACCAAATCGCCATCTAGAATGCCATCGTCGCGCATGGAATCGCCTTTCACCCGCAGCAGATAGTCCGGCTGCGGCGAAAACAGCGTGCGCTCAAAACTAAGTGGTGCCAATGCATCCAACTCAGGCGCAGCACCAATCGGCGCACCGGCCGCGACCCGACCCAAAATCGGTAGCAACAGCGTTTCAGTACGCGCAGGTTTTGGCTTATCTGCCAAACGAATGCCGCGAGCCGTGCCTGCGACCAAGCTCAAACAGCCTTTTTTCTCCAGCGCCTGTAGGTGTTTACGCACACCGCCCGTTTGACGCATATCAAATGCATGGGCGATTTCCCACAAGCTTGGCGGCCCGTGCTGTGCCATGTGGCGGCGGATGAAATCTAAAATCTGCTGTTGGCGATGGGTTAAAGTCATGGTGCTAATATTGGCACCTTTTTAGCTAGGCGTCATGTGTTTTTTGCTCCAGCTCAAAATAGACGCATCTGGTGCAGCGCTGATCGCGAGACGCAGCGTTGGTTTATGCGCGCAACTTTGCCAATACTTTTAGCTCTTCCATGATGGGATGGGCACCCCAAAAAGCAATGCGATGAGTCGGGATAAAGTAAATCGCAGAACCGAATTCGATAGGCGTATTGAATTCAATCTTGATCGTCGGCGGATTTATCCAAGCAATTTCATTGACGTCGGCAATGTTGGAAATTGGCGTGGAAATTTCACGAATGTAGTTTTTGATGTGAAGCGTATCGCCGTGAATGCGCACCGTTTTTAATCGCCTGGTAAACCAAATCAATAAACTAGATCCAATCACCCATAACCATGGCAGCGCCCAAATATCAGACGCACGTGCACTGTTAGCATCTGCCACCAAAAACAAGGCAGCAAAACCAAACCCGGGTATCCAAACACAGGGAAAAATCACCTTCATTAAAAAGGTCAAAGACGAAGAAAGGTGCTTTTCCACCTGATCACCTCATGACCTAGTCATCTACATCCGCCGCCAGCACACCGCGCTCTATATCCCCCAACATTTTATACAGCGCCGAATAGCTGCCATCGTTGCGCGGTATCGGACGATCATTTGCGGCGGCTTCATCGACACGCGCTTTCGCGGCAGTGGCGCTGCGAATCAGGCTGCGCAGGCCCTGTCGATCTGCGTTGGGATGTTCTTTAAGATATTCGCTTAAGGCATCGTCGCCTTCTTCCAACATGCGATCACGCCAGCGTTCCAGCCGGTGCATGCGCGCGGTTTCTTTCTTTTGCTCCGATTTCGGCTTGTCTATCGCTAAAAACAGCGGTGCCAAGTCATCGCTGCGTTTGCGCAACTGCTTTGC
>JANNYO010000379.1:0-7857 GCA_031410115.1 Rhodanobacteraceae bacterium
GTTCGTAAAAACGCAGCAGCAGCTGGAAGATCGTACTTTTGCCCGCACCCGAGCGCCCGACTAAGGCCACGGTTTCACCTTGTTTGACGCTTAAATTAAAATGCGTGAGGGCCTGGGCATCGGGGCGGCTCGGGTAGCGAAACTCAACGTTTTTAAACTCAATGCTGCCGCGCAGCTTGCTCAATAGCGTGACCGGCTGCGGCGGATCAACAATCGCGGGTTTGCGCGCCAAAAGCTCAGCAATGCGCGCCATTGCCCCCGCCGCGCGCTGCACATCGCCCCAAACTTCGGTAAGTGCGCCGGTTGCACCGGCAGCAACCACCGCCAAAATGACAAATTGCAACAGCGACCCACCGGACATATCGCCCGCCAGCACCGATTTCGCGCCGACCCAAATCACGCAGGTAATCGCGCCAAACACGATCAAAATCACCAGCCCAATCAACATCGCGCGTGCGCGGATGCGTTGCTTTGCCGCGCCAAATAGCGCCATCACCGCATTCGAGTAGCGGTCCGCCTCAAACTGTTCGCGGGCAAATGCCTGCACGGTATGCACGGCATTTAACGCCTCGCCGGCAACGCCCGAAGTCGCGGCTATTTTGTCCTGTGAATCGCGCGATAGCCGCTGCACCCGTCGGCCGATCAAAAATATTGGCGCCACCACCAGCGGTATGCCGATCATAATCAGCATGCTCAGTTTCGGGCTTGCCAGCACCAGCAGAACTAACGAACCGATCAACATCAAAAAATGCCGCAGTGCCATCGACAGCGCCGAGCCAATCAGGGTCTGCACCAGCTCCGTATCCGTGGTAAGGCGCGATAGCAGCTCGCCACTTTTGGTTACCTCAAAAAACGCCTGTTCCTGGCGCAACAAATGCGCGTAAACCGCGCGCCGTAAATCGGCGATCACTTGTTCACCAATGCGCGTGACAAAATAATAGCGCGCCGCCGATGCCACCGCTAAAACGCCTGCAACCACAAACAGCGCATAAAAATATTTGTCAACAAACGCCGCGTCGGCATTAGAGAAGCCATGGTCTACCATCTGCCCGATGGTTCTGGGCAAGGTGAGTGTGGCCAGCGCTGAAATCAACAAAAACGCCAGCGCCAGAGTGGCATAACCGCGATACGGGCGAATGAAGGGAATCAGCGTCAGCAGCGGCTTGAGCGATGCGCGCTCGGGTTTCTTATCCGGTATATCGGCGGAGTCTCCGCTTGCGGACACGGCAGATGAGTCTCGCCGAACAGGCGACACGGCAGATGAGTCTCGCCGAACAGGCGACACGGCAGATGTGTCTCGCCGATCAGGCGACACGGCAGATAAGTCTTTGGGATCACTAACTTTGGGCAAACCAACGGGCTTCATCTGGCAACCTATGCAACGAATTTTCCGCGATTGTGCCCAAGCGGCGCTGAACTTTGCGGCTTAACTGAAACGAAGCAGGATGTTTTGGATTGGATGCCTGATTTTCCAATAGCTCCGCGCGAATTGATGTCACCGCGATCGCTGCGTCGCTTTTTTGCTGGCGTTCAACCCGCCAGGCGTCGATTGCAAAAGCGGTTAATACAGCAAGGGTCAGGAATATCGCTTCGATAATGATCTCTGGCAATTTTTCAAGCAAATGGGTGCTCAGCGAAGCGGGGTTTACTGATCGGCTGTCAGTCATTGGTAACTCCGTGATCCAATTCAGCGCGCATTGTTACAGTAAACGCGGGTCTTGCCGAGCGGCCTAAACAGGCATTCCAGATGCCGAAACTGGGAATTCGATTGCAACCACCAAGTCGCACGGTGTGATTTCCATTCGCTGGCGTCGTTTGTGCCGCTAAAGTCTGATGATCCTAGTGCGCTCGCGCTGATTCAGGCGATGTTGGAGATGAAATTGGATTTTGCCGCGGAAACTTTGGAGCTGGGGCGCCCGGAGAGCTTAGTCGATAGTTCCAGGCGGCCTACCAAACCAGCGCGCCATTGCAAACACGTCCACATACTGCCCGGCGCGAAAACACTCGCCGATCAAGCGACCTTCCTGCACGAAGTCAAACTTCCGATACAGCGCGATCGCACGCGCATTGTCGACGTTAACGCGCAACTCAATTCGCTTTACCTGTGCCCATTGATCGGCCCAGTCCAGTAAACCTTGCATGAGTGCGGTACCCACGCCTAGTCCCTGCGCCGCCTGCGCCACGGTGATGCCGAGCGCGCGCACATGGTTTTGGCGCAGGCTGTCATTGAGTGGGCGCAAACCCGCAAAACCGACGACGCGATCAGCGTGTACTGCAACCAATACCAGTGCGTTCGGCTGGGGCGCTGTTAGCCGCTCTCGCCACATCGCAACATCGGCAAAAGGCATTTGCAAAGTATTAAAAACATTATCTTGAGCGGCGGCAAACTCTGCCACAGCCTCGATATCTGTGGCGTTTGGCCGCCGCAAGCGAATTTCAAACGTCGCTTTTCTGGTCATATCAGGCATGTTGTCCAGTAGTCTCTAAAGACTGACTTTTAAGCTTGCCGACACCAACGCACTGAAGTCAAAGGAAATTCCAATCGTTGTTTCGTTTGATCAACGCATCAAAATACTAAAAGATCCTACGACAGCGCGATACCTGCGCACTTGGGATTTTCACCGGCGCACTGCTACGCTCAAACCATGACTAACAATAAGCCGCAACCGACAGATTCGTTTCCGCCTGAGACGCGTGATAAAAACTTTACCGTGACATTGGCCGGCAGTGAAAAATCATTCGCCGTGGCAACACATGAAACCGTGCTGAGCGCGAGCCGTCGGGCCGGTTTGGCGTTGCCCTACAGCTGTTTGAGCGGGCGCTGTGGCTCGTGTTCGGCGCGCGTGTTATCTGGGCATTGGCACTATTTGAACGCACCTACCGCGTTGAGCGCTGCGGAGCGCATGGATCACGCCCTGCTTTGCCAGGCGCACGCGGATTCGGATTTAACCCTGGCACTACGCGAAGTCGCGGAAGTCGCCGAGCTTGCGATCGTGCAAACGCGCGCCCGGTTATTGGCGAAAACGGCGCTGTCGAGTGACGTGATAGCGTTGACTTTGGCGCCTGCGCAGCCGATTCGATACTTAGCTGGGCAGTATTTGGAATTTGTTTTGGCGGATGGCAAACGCCGCGCGTTTTCGATTGCCAATGCGCCGCGCGTGGACGGCGTGCTTGAGCTGCATGTTCGGAAAGTTGCGGGCGGCGGCTTTACCCAAACGCTGTTTGAAGCAACTGAGGTGGGCGCGGAATTTCTGCTGGATATGCCGCATGGCACCTTTGTACCGCGCGCGGATTCAGATCGACCGCTGCTGTTCGTTGCGGGCGGCACCGGTTTCGCGCCGATCAAAGCATTGCTTGAGCATTTTTCCGCACGCAACACCGCGCGGGACGCACATTTATATTGGGGTGCGCGGGTTGCGGCGGATTTTTATTTGCCGCAGTACATCCGGCAATTTAAAGCTGCGATGCCGCAATTACGCTACACGCCGGTATTGAGCGAACAGGCCAGCTTTGACACGCGCTATGGCACGCTGCACGAAGCCGTGCTGGAAGATCACGCCAGCTTGAGCGATTTCGACGTCTACATGAGCGGCCCGCCCGCAATGATTAGCGCCTGCCGAGCGGCGTTTTTGGCCGCTGGTTTGCCAGAAGAACGGCTGTATTACGATTCTTTTGACTTCGCGCCGGATGTGTTGGCGAAACTGATTCATGCGCGCAAACAGCAGGCGCAGTAACGCCTGATAAACGCGCGGGCAAAAATTGCTTGCATATTATGCAATTTACGTGCATAAAATGACGACATGACTGCACTGCTTCCGACCTACACGCCTTTTCCTTTCACGCTATCGCACGGCGTGCGCGATCAAGTGTTCGCGACCGATGGACGTGCGTTTTGGGATTTTTACGGCGGCCACTGTGTCGCAAGCACCGGCCATAGCCACCCAAATGTGGTAGCAGCGATCCATGCGCAAGCACAAAGTTTGCTGTTTTATTCGACCGCCGGCGAATTACCGCTGCGTGAAACTGCGGCAGCTAAATTAATTGCATTCGCCGGCGGCGGCATGCAGCAGGTTTTCTTCTGCAACTCAGGCGCGGAGGCGAATGAAAATGCGTTGAAGCTGGCGCATAAAATCACTGCGCGCCCGGTTATTGTTACACTCAAAGGCGGCTGGCATGGGCGCAGTTTGGCGTGCTTAGCCGCCACCGATGATGCAAAAATCACCCAGCCCTATTTACCTTGGTTGCCGCCCGCCCGCGCGATCACGTTAAATGATTTTGACGCGCTCGCGGCGGCCGATTTTTCCGATGTCTGTGCAGTAATTATTGAGCCGATCCAGAGTTTGGCGGGCGTGTGCAGCGCATCAACAGAATATTTGCAGGCGCTGCGTGCGAAAACGTTATTGGCAGGAAGCTTACTGATTTTCGATGAAATTCAAACCGGTGTTGGGCGCTTGGGCGCACCGTTCGCAGCAAATTTGCATGCTGTGCAACCTGACATCATCACCTCCGCAAAAGGCTTGGCCTCAGGCGTACCGATTGGTGCGGTGATAATGCAGGCTAGCGTTGCCGCAAAAATTGCGCCTGGCGACATGGGCTCGACCTTCGGCGGCGGGCCGCTTGCGTGTGCGGCGCTATTGGCAACGCTGGAAGTGATCGAAAGAGAAGACTTGATCGCCAATGCCAGCAGCGCTGGCAGCGCAATTTGCGCTGGGCTTCAGGCGCTGGGCATCCACACGCGCGGCACCGGCTTATTGCTGGGAATTGAGCATCAGCGGGCAGCCGCGCTGAAACAGCATTTATTCGATTCGGGCATTCTTGTTGGTGGCTCCAACGCCGCTCATGTACTGCGTCTAATGCCGCCACTGAACTTGAGCACTGGCGCGATCGCCGCTTTCATCCAATCCGTGCAGTACTTCCATTCAAACCATTCCTAGGCCAGATTTCCGATGAAACACTTCACCCATTTTCGCGATTTAAGCCCGGCCATCGCCACTGACATCATCGCGCGGGCGCGCGTCCTAAAAAGTGGCGAGCGCTCGAACGCGCTAGCGAACAAGTTGCTCGGCCTGCTGTTTATGGATCCAAGCTTGCGCACCCGCACCTCGTTTGACGCCGCTGCCACCAAGTTGGGCGGCCAAGCGATTCCACTGGATGTCGGCCAGGGCGTTTGGGGCTTAGAATTTCTAGATAATGTCGCGATGAATGGTGACAAACCCGAGCATGTGCGCGAAGCCGCAGGTGTATTGAGTCAGTACGTCGACATCCTCGGCGTGCGCGCGTTTTCACACGGCGAAGGACTTGCAAGCGACGAGGCGGATCGCGTCATCGGTGCGTTTCGCAAGCACGCAACAGTGCCGGTAATAAGCCTAGAAAGTGCCCGTGAACACCCCTGCCAAGGCTTGGCGGATTTAATGACAATGCAAGAGGAGTTTGGCGATTTGAGCCACGTCAATATCGCATTGAGTTGGGCGCCGCACATCAAATCTTTGCCGCGCGCAGTGCCAAATTCGGTGTTGCTGACTGCCGCCGCCATGGGCGCAAAAATTAAAATTGCGCACCCGCTGGGCTATGCGTTGGCACCAGAAATTACCGCCGAAGCGATTCAGTTGGCCGAGCAAACCGGCGCAAAGATTGAGTTTTATACGCATCAGCAAAGCGCCCTGCGCGGCGCGCACGTGGTGTACGCGAAATCTTGGGGCCAAACCGATGCGCTGGTGGCACCACCGAATGATCCAAGCTTGGCTAGCTGGATGCCGACCGAAAAACACTTTGAGCTTACAGATGCCAAAGCTATTTTTATGCACTGTTTGCCGGTACGGCGTGGTGTTGAAGTGGCGCACGAGGTGCTCGACGGGCCGCATGCCCGCGTGTTGGAAGAAGCCGGAAACCGCCTGTGGGTGCAGATGGCAGCGCTGGAATATTTGCTTAGCTAATTGCCAATTAAATGGTTCAACTCACTTTAATGAAATCCGTTCGTGCTGAGCCTGTCGAAGGGCTCTGCCCTTCGCCAGGCTCAGGGCGAACTGTTCTTACTTAAGCACAACGAATTACCAATTTTCTAACGCATCACCCTGACCCACTCATTCTCAACGGAGCCACACATGCCATTCGCTGCCAACCCATTCGACGCCTTAAAAGGCATGGCAAAATATTTGCGGCAATTTCGCGGCAAGATTTTTGTGATCAAGCTGGGCGGCGAAGTGCTGGATAACGCCGAAGCGCGTAAGGCCGTGGCAGAACAACTGAGCGTGCTCTGGACGCTATCGATTCGCATCGTCATCGTGCACGGAGGCGGCAGCAGCGTGGATAGCCTGTGTGAAAAACTGGCTTTACCGATCCAAAAAGTTCAGGGCCGCAGGGTCACCACGCCGGAGGGTTTAGAAGCGGTAAAGATGGTGTTGGCGGGTAGCGTGCACACCGATTTACTCGCAGAACTCAACGTTGCAGGCCTACCCTGCGTCGGTTTGAGTGGCATCGACGCAGGCATGGTGCGGGCGCATCAGCGGGCGCCGCTATATGTGGGCCAGCATTTAGACGGCCCACATATTGGTGCGGCAAAGCTTATTGACTACGGTTTAGTCGCCGACATTGACGAGGTGGATCCAGCCTTACTGCACACACTGCTGGAAAAAGATTACGTGCCAGTGATTTGCCCGCTAAGCTGCGATGCCAGCGGGCAGGTGTTAAACACCAATGCTGACACCATTGCCGCCGCAGTGGCGAGCGCCCTGAATGCGGAAAAATTATTTTTCGTCCTTAAAGTTGCCGGGCTGCTGAAAGACATGGGCAATCCGTCCAGCGTCATTTCATTTGCCGCACTTCCTGAGCTCGAGGAAATGGTCGCACGCGGGGAGATTTCTGGCGGCATGCTGCCGAAAACGGCGGCAATTCGAAACGCCCTGAATCACTCGGTGCAGAGCGTGCATTTGGTCAGCGGCATGCAGCCCGATGCGCTATTGGTTGAGATTTTCACCAATGAAGGTGCAGGCACTAAACTGGTTAAAGAGCATGCACACAGCTAGTTTGCCGTTGCAGCCGCTTTGGGCAAAAGATTTGCCGCTGGATGCGGAAATACACCAATTTACAGTCGGGCGCGATCCGGAGTTAGATCTGGCGCTGTATGGTTTTGACTGCATTGCCAGTGCCGCACATGTGCGGATGTTGACGCACGTTAAGTTACTAACCAGCAGCGACGCGGGTGCGCTGCTAGCCGCGTTGCAGGTGCAGTACAGCGCAAGCGTGGCCGGCACCGTGCGCATTGAAAGCGCACAGGAAGATTGCCACACAGCACTGGAGACGGCACTGGTTGCAGCCACTGGCGAAGCCGGAAAACGCATCCATTTAGCGCGCTCGCGCAACGATCAGGTCTTGGTCGCGCTGCGGCTTTATCTACGCGCACAGCTGAATGAATTAGGTTTTGCCGCAGTGGCGCTTGCGCGCGTTCTGGCACAGTTTGCGGATGATTTTAAATCTGTTGAAATGCCCGGCTACACGCACATGCGTAGAGCCATGCCGAGCACGTTTGGCCTGTGGGCGGCAGGCTACGCTGAAGCCTTGGTAGAAGAATTGGACGCCAGCGTCGGTGTGCATGCGCGTATTGATCGTTGCCCACTTGGCGCCGCCGCTGGCTTTGGCGTGCCGCTAGCGATAGATCGCGCCGTGACCGCTGAATTACTGGGCTTTGCCCACACCCAGCGCGCCGCCACCGATTGCATCAATAGCCGCGGCCGACACGAGCAGGCGCTGCTGGATTGGTGCGTCAGTATCGCTGGCACATTGGAAAAAATACTGTGGGATTTGGCGATTTTTTCGACCGAAGAATATGGTTTTTTGCAGCTGCCCGATGCCTACACCACC
>JANNYO010000380.1:0-7473 GCA_031410115.1 Rhodanobacteraceae bacterium
GCTTTACCGCTGTAGCTTTTCCGCACGCCGCTGGACAAATTATTAAATTCCAGCCGACGTCCAGTACTGTCAGATATTTCCACCCACACTGTGCCCGTCACGGTTAACTCCAATGCTTGCGAATCCGAGGGCAGATTCGGAAGCGCAACAATACCCGCAGCAACCGCCTCAGCTTGATCAGGCGCGGCAGGCGTAAGCAACGGTACAACAACTGTATCCGCTAGCGCCCGCGGCGGCGGGTTAAGCACGCTTGGTGCGCCCTCCAAAAGCGGTATTTGCGCGCCTACCGCGTTCGTTGAATCTGGTAACGGCGAGCCGACGGATACGTCGGTTGCCGCAATTGAGGTACTAAGTGAACTCGTCGGTGGCACCGGCGTTGAATCCGCAGGTATCGACATCGGCGAAACTGCCGCTATCGGCGTTTGCTGCGCTTGCGGGCCAACAAATCGGTCAAAATGGGTGACGACAAAAATTGCTGAAACCAAAATCGCGGTACCGACCAAATAGCTGGCAGCCAACATGCCGCGTTCGGCAGTGCTCGAACGATCCTGCCGTTCGCCGCGCGATGGCAACAAGGATGGAGCTGAGTCCAGCGCAATTGCGGCAAGTTCCGCATCCAACCAGCTTTGTCCTAACTGTACGTGTTTGGCATAGCTGCGCATGAATCCGCGCGCGAAAACCGTAGGGCCAAGCGCATCAAAATCGCCCGCCTCGATTTGACGAACAGCGTGAACTTGAATTTTGATCGCGTTACTAACGTCCTCAACGCTTAAGCCTAGCTTCTCGCGCGCCACTCGGAACTTCTGACCGAGCCGCATCGCACCGTTGAGTAATTGTTCTGGCTGAGTCTCGCCGGAAGGCGACACGGACAAAAGAGTCGCATCTGGGGCAATATGTGCAGAAGCGCTCATTGAGCCCGCTCCGTAATTTTAGGTTGATCGATATGCTGCGACTGATCCGGCGTTTTTTCGGTACTGCGCGCATTTTCTGGGGAGGGAAACTCATTGCTAAGTCGATCACGATAAGCAGCAGCGGCTTTTGCATCGCCGAGTTTTTCTTCAACTTGTACCGCCAATTTCAGAAATTCTGCGTCTTGCAATAGACCAGACGCTTCATAGCGTTGTAAAAAAGCCCGCGCATTCATCGACTGCCCACGCGCGAAAAGCAACCCAGCAAGCGGTAAAAACGCCTCTTTCATATCGGGATTTTGCTTCAATGCCACGCGCAGATACTGCTCAGCGGCCTCTAAATGGCCAGCGGCACGTGCGCATTTGCCAGCATTCGACGCAGCTAAGGCCGGAGTTTTGTAAAATGGGTCGGCCAATGCGGACTTAAACTGCGCATCTGCTTCGTCATATCGCCCAACTCGACAGAGGAACTGGCCGAAGTTGTTGCGTACATCACCTTTTTTTGGTTCAAGCTGAGTCGCAAGCCGGTAATTTTTCTCGGCCAATTCAGGCTGACTGATTTGTTCGTAAAGCACGCCCATGCTGGTGTGGGCACTAGCACATTTGGGATTAAATCGCAGAGCACGCTCAAAACGTTCAAGGGCCAGTTCGGTATGACCATTTTGCAAATAGCCTACGCCCAGATTCACCTGAGTTTCTGCGGCGCTGATGCGCTCGGCGAGGCTCTGCGGCGTGACGTCACTGACGTCGCCACTGGCGCAGCCAGTCAATTGAGCGACGAAAACCAACGCGCCAAGAAATAGCGCTCTCTGTGCGTGCAAATGGCTCATGCCGCTGCTCCCAATTCGGAATATGTTTCAACTGACACGCCCGCGTCGCTGTCGCGCGGAATTGATAAGTCGAGGCTTCGCAAATGCTGCGCTTTTCTGCGTGTCCGATCCTGTACTTTGCCGACCAATTGACCGCAGGCTGCATCGATATCGTCGCCGCGTGTTCGTCGCACCGTCGCTACATAACCCGCCTGCATCATAATCGTCTGAAATCGCTCTATCGTTGCTGCATCCGAACGCACATATTTCGTGCCTGGGAATGGATTAAACGGAATCAAATTCAGTTTACTTGGCACCGTACGCAGGATTTTAGCCAGCTCGCGCGCATGCTCGGGTTTGTCATTGACATCTTTCAGCATAGTGTATTCGAACGTTACGGAAGCGCGCGGACGTTTGGCAACGTAGCGATTGCAGGCGTCCAAAAGTTCGGCGATCGGATATTTTTTGTTGAGCGGCACCAATTCGGATCGCAAAGCATCGTTTGGCGCGTGCAAAGAGACCGCCAAACTAACATCGCATGTCGCAGACAAAGCATCAATCATCGGCACTAATCCGGCGGTCGAAAGCGTGACGCGTTTGTTGGCTAGACCAAAACCATAGTCATCACGCATCAAATTCATCGCCGCGACAACGTTATCGAAGTTTAACAACGGCTCGCCCATACCCATCATCACCACGTTGGTAATGCGGCGATTGCCCTGCTCATGCTTCAAACGCTGTGCCGCAAGCCAGACTTGACCGATAATTTCGCCGGCGCTTAGATTGCGATTAAAACCCTGCGTACCCGTCGAACAAAATGTGCAGGCTAAGCTACAGCCGATTTGCGAGGACACACACAGCGTGCCGCGGCTGGGCTCCGGGATGTAAACCGTCTCAACTGCATTTCCGCCGGGAAGACCAATAAGCCACTTTGTGGTGCCATCGGCAGCGTTTTGTTCGTGCATCAACGTTGGCGCTGCGATATGCACGGTTTCGCCCATTTTAGCGCGCAAGGCTTTGCCAAAATCGGTCATTTGGTCAAAATCCGTCACGCCGTGATGATAAATCCACTTCATCATCTGATGGGCGCGGAATTTTTTTTCGCCCAAACCTAAGAAGTACGCTTCCATTTGCGCACGATCAAAGTTGAGAAGATTAATTTTTTCCGCGCTCACAATATTGCTCAGCATCCTAAAATATAGCTTTTTGTATTTTTAAAATTAACGACTGCAGACGTTGGTGCCGGCAAAGAAATAAGCAATTTCCTGTGCGGCGGTATCAGCGGCGTCAGAACCATGTACAGCATTGGCATCAATACTGCTGGCGAAATCAGCGCGAATCGTGCCGGGTGCGGCTTTTTTCGGGTCTGTGGCACCCATTAAATCGCGGTGCGTCAAAATCGCGTTCTCGCCCTCCAGCGCCTGGATCATCACCGGGCCGGAAATCATAAACTTCACCAAATCTTTGAAGAACGGGCGTTCGCGGTGCACGGCATAAAAACCCTCCGCCTCTAATTGGCTCAGTTGCGCCATTTTCGCGGCAATCACTTTCAAGCCAGCGGCTTCAAACCGCGCATAAATTTGACCGATAACGTTTTTTTGCACGGCATCCGGTTTAATAATAGAAAGGGTACGCTCAAGCGCCATGGGTAAAACTCCAAATTTTAAGGTTGCAAATGATTGGTTACAACAGATATGTAAGCCATTGGTTTTAAAGGTTTTAGCAGCGCTTTTCAGTGTGAATCGAAATTCATGCGGTTTGCTAAGATGCGTATCCACCGCATTGAATTCGCTACAGTTTCCGGTGCGCGAAATAGATGATCCGTAAAGGATAGCACGCAGCCCTTAGAGTCTAGGGGCAAAAAGTGGCAGCTTAGGGGCGTTATGGCAGTTATTTCTTAACGTAGCGTTCACGCATCAACGAACGCTTTGCCGCGTTTGCGGTGCACACTTGGTTTTCCCGTGTCGCCTTGCGGCGAGACTTTGACCTCTCAACCCCTCATTTGCCTGTGAACTTGGAACAAAACGAAAATTTAACGCGGCTGCCCGGATCGGCTGTTTTGCCAACGCAAGATAAAAGGATGGCGCAAGCGCGCAGTGAACTTTTGCGGGTGTTCGGCTACAGCGATTTTCGCGGCGATCAGGCGGCGGTGATCGGCCAGGTTCTATCCGGCGGCAATGCCTTGGTGTTGATGCCGACCGGCGGTGGCAAAAGCGTGTGCTACCAAATTCCAGCGCTGCTACTGGATGGCCTGTCCGTCGTGATTTCGCCTTTGATTGCGCTGATGCAAAATCAGGTGGCACAGCTATTGGAGTTCGGGGTCGCAGCGGCGGCGCTCAATTCCAGTGTCGACGCACAGTCGGCACGCGAGGTTTATAGCGCGATTCGGCGCGGCACTCTGAAACTGCTTTATGTTTCGCCCGAGCGATTGCTGCTGGATGGCATGCTGAATTTTCTCAGTGAAATCAATTTGAGCCTGATTGCGATTGATGAAGCGCACTGCGTTTCGCAGTGGGGCCACGATTTTCGCCCGGAATATCAAAAGCTCAGCTGTTTGGCGGAAATTTTCCCAAATACACCAAGGTTGGCCCTGACTGCGACCGCCGACGCCAGAACGCGCGCCGAAATTGCCGAAGTACTATCGCTGGTTGACGCACCGCTGTTTGTATCGAGCTTTGATCGCCCGAACCTGTTCCTGACCGTAGTTGAAAAATCTGATCCAACGCGCCAACTGCTGCGTTTTGTCAGCGCGCATCCCAACCAAAGCGGTATTGTCTATGCGCTGTCGCGCAAGCGTGTGGATGAATTGGCAGCGAAACTAAGTGATGCGGGGATTCGCGCCCTGCCATACCACGCGGGTTTGGACAATCAAACGCGTGCGCAAAATCAAGAACTATTTTTATCGGACGAAAAAATAGTCATGGTTGCGACCATCGCCTTTGGCATGGGCATCGATAAACCCGATGTGCGTTTCGTTGCGCACGTCGACTTACCCAAAAGTATGGAAGGTTACTACCAAGAAATTGGCCGCGCTGGACGCGATGGCGCGCCTGCTTTTGCTTGGATGTGTTACGGGCTAGCCGATTTGGTGCAGCTGAAACGTTTTATCGAGGAATCTACCGCGACCGAAGCCCGCAAACGCTATGAGCGCGGGCAGTTGGATGCATTGCTGTCCTACGCGGAAAGTGTGGGCTGCCGCCGCGTGCCGCTGTTAAAACACTTTAGCCAAGAATTTGCTGGGGGCTGCGGCAATTGTGATCGCTGCGCCCATCCGGTTGCAAAAGAAGACGCCACGCAAGCGGCACGCCAGCTGCTGTCCGCTATTCACCGCACCGGGCAACGGTTTGGTGCAATGCACGTGATTGCGGTTTTACGCGGTGCACAAACTGAGCAAATCAGCCGTTTCGCGCATGACCGCTTAAACGTCTTCGGCCTGGGCAAAACCTGGCCTGAGGAGCGCTGGCGCGCACTGGTGCGCCAACTGATTGCCGCAGGCATGGTCGATATTGACCACGAAGGTTTTGGTGCGCTGCGCTTGACCGACGCCTGCCGGCCGCTGCTGCGGGGCGAGTGCGAATTTCAGATCGCACAAGCCGTGGCTGCGCCTACCGAGCCGCGCGCAAAGAAGGGCAAAAAATCTTACACAGCGCGTATTGGCGAAACCTCCAATTCTTTGCTTGATAAGCTAAAAGAATGGCGCAAAGCACTTGCTACTGAACACAAAGTACCGCCATACGTGATTTTTCACGATGCTACGCTCCAGGCGATTGCCAGCGCCAAACCGGCGAACGAAAGTGAACTCGGCGCGCTTTCCGGCATTGGCGAAAAAAAGCTCGAACGTTTTGGCGCCTCGATTCTGAAACTGCTGCGCGATGCGTCAATTTGAACATCGTCGGTTTGAACCTGCATCGGCAAAAAATCTACCAGACGATGGCGCACGGTTTAGCGCTACTGCCGTTCGCGCTGATGCTGAGGGATATTTTTACCGACCGCCTCGGTGCAGATCCAGTGCGCACGTTGACGCTGCGCACCGGCTGGTGGGCGCTGACATTTTTGTTGCTTTGCCTGACGATGTCACCGTTACGCCGCGTGACTGGCGACGCAACTTGGATTCGCTTTCGTCGTTTGCTCGGGCTTTGGGCGTTTGCGCTGGCGAGTTGCCATTTGAGTATTTTCATCGCGCTGGACTTGCAGGGTGAATGGCGCGCGATTTTCACCGACATCGCCAAACGCCCGTATATCACGGTCGGTTTTAGCGCGTGGCTGTTGCTGCTGCCCCTGGCGGCCACCTCGACGCAGCGGATGATGCGTAAACTCGGGCGGCGCTGGCGTCAGCTACACAAACTGGTCTATTTGATCGCGCCACTGGGCGTGCTGCATTTTTTCTGGCTGGTGAAAAAAGATTTGACCGAGCCGCTGATTTTCGCGGGGTTACTGAGCATTTTATTCGCCGTGCGCCTAGCCAAAACGCGCGCGCCGGCGGGGCAAGTGAAGTAATTCATTTCTAAATCAAAACGATTCGCCGGTTCACATCCCACAATCAAACACATACCGGGTGCCGCCGAGCTGAGCGCCGGACTGAGAGCCGCACTCGCGGTGAGCGCGAAACGCTCGCCTGACAATTACAGCGCCGCCGCCACCTTTTTTCCCGCCTGGCGTGCCAGCCGCACGGATCCAATGGCGGCGTTGCGGGCATAAGGTGCCAGCCGAATTCGCCTTTGCGAGCCGCATTGTTACAAGTGAATCAGCATCAGCCTAGCGACAAGCGCAGAATGATCGGAGCCAGGATGACTCTTTTGTCCGTGTCGCCTTCCGGCGAGACTCACCACGTGCCGGTTCGCGACGCCTACTGGGCCACGCATCAATAATTGATCGATAGGAATACTAAACGGGGCGAACAATGCATTTGGGCCATGCCAGGTAGGTATCGGCCAAAACCCCAGCGTCGAGTCAACCAAGCCGCCCGCCGACAGCATTTTTCGATAAGGTAGCGACCAAACCGTGGCGTTGAAATCACCGGTGACAATCAACGTTTGGGAATCAGGCTGGCGCGCGGCGTATTGCGCCAATGCGGCGAAGTAAGCATCACGGCTTGCCGCTGCACCCGCTGAAACCGGTGGGATCGGATGCACCACTAGCACTTCACCGCCGCGCCATTGCAGGCGAGCGGTTGGAAATCCGAACACGCTGTCGTCGAGCACGTTGGCGCGGGCACGGTCAAATGTGGCATTTTTTGCCAACACGCCGATTCCTTGCCAACCGATATCAGGCGCGAGCGCTTGCACCGAATAACTCGCAGAAAATTCGACGCCTAGACGATCACTTAACGCGGTGGACAACTCCGCAATGCCGATAATATCCGGCGATTCCGCTCGAATCAGCTCAATCAGTGCGTCCCCACGGGTTGCCATCGCACAGTTCGCAAACAAAACTTTTATGGGCGTGCCGCTACCTAGAGTATTTTTTGAACTTGAGAAAGGGTAATGCGCAATCAGCGCAAAATTCCATAGCAACCCCAGCGCTGCTGCCCAAATTAAATGCGTTTTCTTCGCCCAAATTGCCGCGCAAAAACAAAGCGCAGACGCCAACAAATACTGCCAGCGGAAGTGCGAGAACAGGTCTAAAAACCAGTGCCAAGCACCCAAATGCCCAAGCGCACTGGAACTAAGAATCAGCCAAATGCAATTGGCGATACCGCGCGCAATTTTAGTCCCGAAGCCTAATTCCAAAGCGCCGTCGGAACTCATTTGGTCATC
>JANNYO010000381.1:0-4688 GCA_031410115.1 Rhodanobacteraceae bacterium
GCTTGATCCGTTCCAAGGGCGTGGGCATTTAGTTCATCAGCCAAAACCCGGACGATGTGCCGGACAATATTTTGGGGCAACTGGGTAATCGCATCCAACACGCGCTGCGCGCGTTTACCCCGCGCGATCAAAAATCGGTGCGCGTAGCGGCAGAGACCTTTGTCACCAATCCGGCGCTGGATACCGCGGCTGTGATTACTCAGCTGGGCGTGGGTGAAGCCCTGGTTAGCTTCCTAATGGAGGGTGGCGTGCCGAGCATGGTGCAGCGCGCCTACATCATGCCGCCCGGTTCGCGTATCGGCGCGATTAGCCCGCAGGAGCGTCAGCAGGTGATGGCAGGCAGCCCCGTTGCCGGCAAATACGACACCGCGATTGATCGGGAAAGTGCCTTTGAAAGTTTGAAAAAGCGCCATGAGGCGCCCGAGCCAGAAGCCCCGCCAGCTGCGCCTGCGGCAGGTTCCGGTGGCTGGTCATTGAGTTGGCCTTGGGGTGGCGGTGCAGCGGCGCCGACGCCACCACCGCTGCCGCCGAGCCGAAGTGCACCTGCCGCGCGCGCACCCCGCGCACCGGCCGCTCCGCGCGCTAGTCAGCGTCAAAGCGTTACTGAAGCGTTCGCAAAAAGCGTGGTGCGCACGGTCGGATCAAGCATTGGTCAGCAGGTGATTCGCGGCCTATTTGGCGCGTTGCTGCGCGGGCGATGAGCGGGCGATGAGCGGCAAAGCGCCACGGCCAACCTCTTAGGCTAAGTCATCTCCGCGCAGCGCGTCGATAAAGGCTAAATCGAGTTGCACCCCGGGTAGTGCGGCAAGCGTGATAAGTCCTGTGGCACGCAGGTACGCTAAGTCAATAACGCATGTAAACAACGGCCACTAGCCTGCCCATCGGAAAATTGCAGTTGATGCGTGAAATCAATCAAAGCTCGACAATTGTGCGGGCATTTAACACTTGTGCGCTCAACACCAGCCAATCCATCGGCGCGGTGCCCATGACCCGAATTTTTTTGCCGTAGCGCAAGTTTTCGGTGGCGTAACGGTTCGAATAAATCAGCACTTTAACGCCGTCGTTGCCGTTCAACCAAAACAACCCGGGCTCTAAAAACTTGCCGACTTGGCCCTCGATGGCCTGCGGTTTTGGGTCTTTCATATCAACAGCGGCAAAGCTGGGCGCGCTCAGTAAACTCAGTACGGCGGCGGCTAAACATGTTTTCATGGCTTGATCCTTTGGTTTGGGTGAATCAAGCTTAGCCATGATTTTATCTGCGCAGTACCTGTCTTTCGATAGGTATGTTCAATGCCGCACCGCCGGGTGTATTGCGTGCGCGTTAAGCCTGCAAACGTCGCGCCGCGAATGCGGCAAGCCCAAGCAATAGCGCAAGCGCGCCAAAACGATTCAGCACGGGCACCTGTATCGGTGCCACGGCGCCTGCGCTGACATTCACGACGTTGTCGCTTTTGACGCAATCCACACCGTCGGTGCGCACCGTGGCACTGTTACTGGCACTCGGCGCAGTCAGCGAAATTGTGTAATTGCTGGTGTAGGTGCGTACCTCACCGGCGTTGAGCGTGCCTAAACTGCAGGGCAGGGCATTGCACGCGCCGGTCGTGGAAATTAAGCTTAAACCGGCAACCGGCGCTTCTAGTACCTGCACGTTTGTAGCGACAGTGGTGCCAATATTGCGCACGACGCTGGTGGCGCTGAAAATTCCGCTGACCGCACTTGCGCTGCGGCTAATGCTGACGCTGGCACGCGGCCCGTATTCTAAGTCGGCCCAATTCGCATCAAAGGTTGAGCCAAAATTATAATTTTCCACAGTCAACGAGCGCAGCCGGTTCGGTGCGCCTTGGTTAGGATCGATTGCCACTAGGGTCG
Source organism: Rhodanobacteraceae bacterium (assembly GCA_031410115.1). GTDB lineage: Bacteria > Pseudomonadota > Gammaproteobacteria > Xanthomonadales > SZUA-5 > JANNYA01. The sequence continues at coordinate 1,870 of JANNYO010000381.1, forward strand.
AGTCGGTGAACACCAGCGCGCCGTTTAGATAATATTCCAACGTGCTACCGGTGAAGCTAACGCAGAGATCATTCCAGGCGTCTGACAAAAATGGTGTCGGCAAATTGATCCAGCCGTCGGCGATGCCTTTTTTCAAAATGCGGATGCGCGGCGGCCCGCCACCGGCCAGCTGATCAGAAATCTGCGCGCTAGAAAAGCCAATTGCACCATAGTAAAGGCATTCATCGTTACCTGCCGGGCAAATGCCGTCGGTTGCGAGTGGGGTGTATTGCAATAACAACTCGCTGCGGCGATTCAACGCGGGACTTGCCAAGTTCGAGGTGTTCCAACTGGCAGGAATGTAGAGGCTGCCTGCAACGGTAACCCCGGCACCTTGGACACTGGGAAAGCTAATTTCGCGCCCTTGAATATTATAAAAATTCCCTAGGGTTGCCGGCGGCCGCACGGTTGGGCCATCAAGCGCATCGATGCCGATGTTCAACACATCAAACCGCCCGAACGCACTGCCAGCTGTCGCCCATTGGCGCGGAGGGAAACGGCCGACGCTCCATGCGGTTGGACTTAATGTTGCGGCGCTGATCGGGTGCGCAGGTAGGCGGGTCGCGAATGCGTTGGGCGCGCACGCGCCAAACAGCCCGAGGAATAGTATCGAATGGAGAGGGCAGAGTCGTGTCGTCATGGCGCGCACAAGGTGTGAATTGAAGATCGCTAAAGCTTATGCGCTTGTGTGCGGAATGCCTACACCAGATTTGGACTTGCTCACGTGCGCAAGAATCTTAAAAGCTGTGGCACACTTGAACTCTGTTTTGAGCGAGCAAAGCATCTATGAGCGGCATTAATCCAACCTCAAATCCAGCCGCTAACGGCGCAAATTTAACCGGCTTTACCGGGGTTTTACGCCGCCTAGTCGCCGAAGGCTCGTTGAGCGAAGCGGATGCGCGCCGCACGCTTGAGGCCACCTCGAAAGTTAAACAGTCGGTCGGAACTTATTTGGTCGACAACGGTATTTGTGATCCAAAATTGGTGGCACTAGCGGCGTCGGCTGAGTTTGGCGTGCCGCTGTTTGATCCGCTTTCTCTGGATCTTGCGCAAACTGCAATCAAACTAGTCGACGCGAAGCTGATTGAAAAACACCGGGCGTTTCCGCTTTTTAAGCGCGGCAATCGGTTGTTTGTTGGGCTTTCCGATCCAACCAACTTTCGCGCGCTGGAAGAAATTAAGTTCCAGTCTAATTTGACCGTTGAGCCGATTTTGATCAATGACGATCAGCTAACCCGCGCCATCGAGTTGGCGCAGGCGGCGTCGTCGACAACGATTGATGACATGGAAGACTCCGAGGGCATGGAAAACCTCGAACTTGGCGATAACGACGACGGCGACGATGCCCCAGGCACCGGCCATGATGCCAGTGGTGCCGACGACACGCCGGTGGTGCGTTTTATCAACAAAGTATTGGTTGATGCGATTAAACGCGGCGCTTCTGATATTCACTTTGAACCGTATGAACTTAACTATCGCGTGCGCCTGCGCATTGACGGCATTTTGCGAGCGGTCGCAGCGCCGCCGATCAAGCTGGCAGGGCGAATCTCGGCGCGTATTAAAGTGATGGCAAGTTTGGATATTGCTGAGCGCCGGGTGCCGCAGGATGGCCGGATTAAGCTCAATTTAAGCAAAACCCGAAGTATGGATTTTCGCGTCAGCACCTGCCCGACACTGTTTGGTGAAAAGGTGGTGATGCGGATTTTGGACGCCTCGGCGGCGAAAATGGGCATCGACAAACTGGGCTATGAGGACGAGCAAAAGAAGCTTTTTTTAGACGCGATTGATAAACCGTATGGCATGGTGTTGGTTACCGGGCCGACCGGCTCCGGCAAGACGGTATCGCTTTACACCGCGCTGAATATTTTGAATACCGAAGGGCGCAATATTTCGACCGCCGAAGATCCGGTCGAAATTCGGGTTTCCGGTATCAATCAGGTGCAGCAAAATATTCGCGCCGGCATGACCTTTGGTGCCGCGCTGCGTTCGTTTTTGCGGCAGGATCCAGACGTGATTATGGTGGGCGAAATTCGCGATCTAGAAACCGCCGAAATCGCGGTGAAAGCGGCGCAAACCGGCCACATGGTGCTGTCGACTTTGCATACCAACGATGCCCCGCAAACCATATCGCGCTTGATGAATATGGGGATTGCGCCGTTTAATATTATTAGCTCGGTAACCTTAGTGATCGCCCAGCGCCTGGCACGCCGTTTACATGATTGCAAAAAGCCGCAAACACTGCCTGCCAACGCGCTGATTGCAGAAGGCTACACCGAGGAAGACATCAAGTCCGGCATGCAAATGTTTGAAGCGGTCGGTTGCTCTAGCTGTAGTGATGGCTACAAAGGCCGACTTGGTATTTATCAGGTAATGCCCATCAATGAAGCAATTGCCAAGATTATTTTGGCGGGCGGCAATAGCTTACAAATTGCCGAAGAAGCCCGCCGCCAGGGAATTAATGATTTACGCCGCTCAGCACTGGTGAAAGCCAAGAACGGCTTCACCAGTTTGGCGGAAATTAATCGGGTGACGAAGGATTAGTTGGGTTCCCGACGGACGAACTTCGAATTCTTGCTGTCGCGCATCACAGGCGACGACCTGGATATTGGGCAGAACGGAAGTAGTCGTCTCATTTAAAAATTGCCGTCAATCAAACCGATGTGCGCCAGGGTAGTTGGTGAATGGTGACAGCTTTTCCAACATTCCCATCAAGGCCCGCGCAGGCGAAACCGCAATTGATACTCAGTCGGCGTCAGGCCCGCGATGCGCTTGAACAGCTT
>JANNYO010000382.1:0-3505 GCA_031410115.1 Rhodanobacteraceae bacterium
AGTCAGCCGAACGCGCGGTGGCGAGCGGGGGTTTTGTACTAGCACGTTGATCGCAGCCGACGTGGTGTTCAGCCCACCCGCATCAGTTGCCACTGCGAATACCGCGTACTCGCCCGGCGCATTGAATTGCGCCGATGCTGACCAGGGTATCGCGCGGGAACTGGCAATCAAACTTGTCGCACCGGTGCTGTCGCGTTGGAAATAATCGAGGCGCACAACGTTATTTTCCGCGTCGCTTACGTTCGCTGTTAGCGCGATTGACTCGCCGGTTTGTGGGCTGGAATTGCTCAAGGGCAAGATTTCGACGCTCGGCGCCGTATTGTTAGTGACGTTAAAATTAAAGCTCAACGTCGGCAGGCCAGGGCAGGGGCCAGACACCGGCAAAGAATCAGCGGTGATGTTGTGCGCGCCGGGCGTGTCAAAACCAACATTCGCGTTGGTAACGCCGGGTGGCAGCGAGGCTGCCGGCGTGAAGGTAAAAGCCCGCGCCGGGGTGGAATCCCAAGAGGTTTGAAATCGCCGTGGCCAGTTCAAGCTGTCTTTTTGGATGATGCTAATGTCCAATCGAGTTCCCACTGCGACCGATGTTGGCAACGTATTCACTAAGGCCAGCGTTGCCGGGCAATAGCCGACTAAGCGAAAACTAGCGCAGCTTGCCACCGCACGCAGTGGCGGGCCGCAGGCGGTTAGCGTTAACCCGCCAACATTGGTCGGCGTCGGGGTAAAGCTTGAGATACCACTGGCATTGGAAAGAATATCCACCGTGCTGATGGTGGCGTTGCCCGCCGTGATGCTCCACGTCACGATGCTGCCTACATTCGCAGTTGCACCTGTCGTGTCCACCGCACGCACTTGAAACGCCGTTGCTGCGGGCGTATTCGCACCGCTCGAATTTTGGATATCAATGCCGACTAGCTCGACCCCAGCGATTGGTGCGGCATGGGTTAAACCTGCAAACAGCAGCAAAACGAGCGCCCCAAAAAGAGCGTACACGGGGCGCTTGGGCGCCGCAGCGCGCAGGGTAAGGTGGTTCATTTTCGTGGCCTATATCGTGATTTTTCAGCGCGATTGCGCGGCAAAAAACCGCGCTCTGCCGAGTTGAATATGACTGAACTTTAACCTAATGAGAACTGTACGCGGCGATTTTTTGCATTCGCCGGTGCATTCGGCAGCAGCAACTGGCTTTCACCGCGCCCGATCCCGAGCAGCCGGGTTGCAAGTACCCCGTGGTGTTCGATCAAATAGTGCCGCACCGATTGCGCACGCCGCTCGGAAAGCCCCTGATTGTATTGTTCAGAACCGCTGGCGTCGGTGTGGCCTTCAATCACCACCCGCGCATTGGCGTCGGTTAATTTGATGCCCTCGGCCAAATTATCCAACACTGGATAAGCGCTGGCATCCAAAACTGCCGAATCAAAGGCAAACGCGATTGCCACCGCAACGCCGGGGGCAGCTTGTTGGGTGATGTGGGGGGTATCTTGTGGAGCATCTTGGGGTGCCGCTTCAGGAGCCGTTTGCGCCTGCGCTGCTTGCGTGGGCGCAGAGCTTTGCGGATTTTCGCCAGACAAACTGCTCGGTTCAACCGCGTTGTCGCCCAGATCCATACCGCGCATGCGCATCTGCGGTTTGAAGCCATTGCCAGCAAGTGCGCGGGCAATATCAATCGGGCGCGGCACCTGGCCTGGGCCGTAATACACCGGTTCGGCGGTCAAATAGCTGCAAAGCGATAGGCCTAAAGCCAATGCCGAAAAACGTTTGAAGGGACTTAGATGAGCGCTGTGCATGATGATCTCCTGATGCGGGCGAAGGCGGTAAGGCCGGGGTAGCCCAAGTTCATCGCAGCCTGCAGGTAGAAAGTTCAAATTATTTTACGATTTGAAGTGCGTGCAAAATGGCAGGTGATGCGTGGGCGGTTACTCATCAAAACAAACACTGCGCAGCATATTGAATGCGCATGCGTAAACTTTGCCAGCGCGCAACATATTCCATACGCCATCCAGCTAGCATCGGGCGATCTTTGACTTAAGTTGAGCACCTGATGCACGCGGACCGACTAAAAACCTATTACTTCCCGGATCTTGGCGTGCGTGTCGCCTGGGTGCGCCTTGAGCATGCGCACGAGCGCCTGCACGCGCTCAGCCATGCACCCAAGCCCGCGCAAGATTGGCTGACCCAATGCGCCTGCGCCGCCGCGCTTTTTACCAGCGGCATAAAGCTGAAAGGCAAACTCAGCATTCAGCTGCAATCGGGTGGGCCGCTCAAACAGCTGTTTGCTGAGTGCACCGATTTAGGCTACGTGCGCGGCATTGCACGCTGCGCTGCGGACGTCACCGCCGCGTCTGCGGAATTTCCCGCTGAGTTCAGCGTCGCGTGTGCACGCGGTTCGCTAGCGATCACAATCGAGCCCAATCAAGGCGAACGCTATCAGGGAATTGTTGGGCTTGCGCCTGAGGGAATAGCCGCAACGTTTGAGCAATATTTCAACAGCTCCGAGCAATTGCCCACCCGCATGGTTCTGAGCAGCGCGGAAAACCACAGCACGGGTTTGATGCTGCAACGCGTCGCGCAAGAGGGTGGTGCGCAGGCGCCGCTGGATAACGACGGTTGGAATCGCACGGAGCGATTAATGGACACCCTCAAACCCGCTGAGCTGAGCGCGGTTGATGAAGACACATTGATGCGCCGCTTATTTCACGGGGAAAATTTGGTGCAATTAAACGAGCAAACACTGACGCACCACTGCCCGTGTTCGCGCGAACGGGTCGCTGCGATGCTGCACAGCATCGGCCACGATGAAGCGATTGCCGCCGCCGATGCCCATGGATTCGCCAGCATTCAATGCGAGTTTTGCAACGCCGACTATCGCTTCGACCGGGTTGATATCGAAAAGCTGTTTCACCCAGCGGTAGTGGTTGGAACGTCGGTTGTGAACTAAATCCGCGTGGTTTTGGCGAATGGCTCAATGAGTTCCAACGCCTCTGGCGAAGGTGATATTCATAAAGCCATGGTCAAAGACGATATCGTCGATTGCATGGTGGCGTTGCCTGGGCAGCTGTTTTACTCCACCCAAATTCCGGCGTGCCTGTGGTTTTTGGCGCGCAATAAAAACCCAGGCAAAGGCTGGCGTGATCGGCGCGGCGAGATGATGGCGAAGCATTCGAGGAAGAAATGCCGCGACTGGTGTTGCAGGGGGCAACGCACGTTGTTTGGTGTTGGGTTTGCGCGGTTTTTGAAAAAGATTTGAGGCAACACTACAAGATTAGTTTTGCCGTGAAAGCGGCTGGCGGCGTTGGCTTGGAGAAAGTTGGGACTGGATTTTGCTGCTGATTTAAATTAGGAACCGAATCATCTGGCGGTGGGTTTTAGTCTACCGCCAGATGTTGGCTAAAAGTGCCTGTCCGGCGCTTTAGCTCCGCGCTTTTGCCCCGCTTTTGCGGCGCTTTTGCCGTGCGCGCGCCTTTTGTTGTTTCCCTCACTCCAATCGAACAAACAGCGCCTTTTTTTC
>JANNYO010000383.1:0-4675 GCA_031410115.1 Rhodanobacteraceae bacterium
GCAATCGCACCCCAAAGTGGTGGCGTCGCTTGTTCACCGCGCAAGCTGCGATCTAGCGCCAACGCCACATTCGCACCACTGGCACGCACCGTGCCGGTTTGCGCGGTAAATTGCAGCAGACTTGGGTTGTAGATTACTTGCGCCGGCGCAAGATCAGGAATGTTGCTCATGCCCGGTGCAAACACACCAATCAAACCGCCGCGATTATAGTTAGATAGCTTCCCATCGTATTTTTGATAGGCATAGCCTGAGCAGACATCAAAATTCTTCGGCGCTTGGCAGCTGCGCCCCGAGGCTGGGTCGGCCTTGCACTTTTTCATCGCCGCCGCCAGCGCCTTACGCGGCTTGACGTCATCGGCCCAAAACGCACTGCCTGCAGCATTCGTCACGCCCGCCACGCAGGTATTACGAAACAGCGCCAGCAGCGCGCAGTCCGCGTCCGGGCAGACGTTCTTAACGTCCGCCATCGCCTGCGCGCCGCTTTGTCGGTGTAGCGCATTACCCCACACGCCAGTGTGCACGTTGACCGAAATGGCGCCCCACCAGTCCGACGTGCGATTGGCATCGTCCTCGTTGAGCGCGGACTGGCGCCGCGCACGATTTTCCACCTCGGCCGCCATAATCGCTGCGCCGTTTTCGGCCCAATAGGCGTCGGCTTCGGCCTGCTGTTGTTGCTGCATTTGATAGCCCTGCTCGTTATCAGCCTGCTGCTGACGCTGCTGGGCTTGAATTCGATCGGAGACTTCATCGGCTAAGCTGACAGTACTTATTGCCAGGCTGCTGAGTGCCAGTCCAAGCACCAGATAAATATTTAGTGTGCGTATTTTAATCATCCTATTACCTTCCTAACTTTGATAGCACCGATGCAACATGAGCCACCGACGGCGTCAGCAGCGCAACCAACTTGGCGTCTTTTTCCGAAGCTGCACGCGAAAGTAAGTCCTGTTAATGCAGTCCCAAATGCATCAATTCTCAAACCCAGTCGTCAAAATCGGTGCGACGCTTGCATAAAGCGAAGCGGTTTCGGAAGCTTCGAAGCCGACGTCACCAAAGTAGCGAAAACGGCGCGTACCTTGAGCATTTAATTGGATTAGAAAATTGGCGACTGACGTGCTGCGCGGCAGCTGCTCATAGCGATACGTGTCGCCGCGCGAATTGTCTTTCTCGTAAAGCGACCGCGACACAAACACCACGGTGCCAAATGCAATACCACCGCGATAAAGGAATTGGCGAGCGCCCTGCGTGTCGGCTTGAACAACCAGCGCCGCAGCGCTGGCTGAAATCGGCTGTGACTCGTAGCTATATGTGGTGGGCGAAGTGGTGTTGCGCTCAAACAGCGATGAGAAGACGAAATTGCCGCCACCGGTATCAATGCCAATATTGCCCTGATATTGATAGCCCAGCGCACCCTCGCTATTGATCAACGTCAAAAACGCGGGTTCAGTATTGGCAGGTGATAACGCCATATAGCTGTAGGTGGCGTTGTTGTTTTCTTTCACGAGCACCGAAGCAACCACACCCCCATAAATCTGATCACCAAAATAGCGATAGCCCAACGCGGCCTGGGCATTGAGCTGGCTCAAGAGAGTCGCCGTCGCGTTGGTCGGCGGCACTGTTTGATAGAGGTAGGATGTAGGCAGAGCAAGCGTTCTTCCGTAAATTGCGGCAATGCTTGGGTTTAACGGATCGCCAAATGCGTTGTCGCCAACAAAGGCAAAGCGTGATGCGCCTTGCGCGTTCGCTTGCGTCAAAAAATTCGGCGTGGAACTAGCCGGTGCCAAAGTTTGGTAATCAAATTGACTCTCGCGTAAAACCTGCGGCGCAGACAGAAATTGCGCCTGGGAAACTGTGCTGAATAGCAGGCTGGTTGCGAAAAAAATCGCTCCACGGAGGTACTGAGTCTCGCCGAACAGGCGACACGGCAAAGAAGTCTCGCCGAACAGGCGACACGGCAAAGAAGTCTCGCCGAACAGGCGACACGGCAAAGAAGTCTCGCCGAACAGGCGACACGGCAAATGAGCCATAAATTTATTCTGAGGCATGGGTCAAAACTCTAAAGTGTGAAGAACAGCCTGTTGATATCAGGGGGGAAAGCAAAAAAAGTAATCGATGTCAGACTTTTTATCGATACATCGCCGTAACAAAATCTTGATGGGAATCTTCAGGAAAATCGATACGGAAAAAATCAGGCAGGTAGAAAACATTGCGGTCGAAATCCAGGTATGCGCGTCATGCTTTTTACTCGAACCCATCTTGCAAGAAAACATCTAAATCCGTGACCTGCGCGCGCACCCAGGGCGAGACAAACGTAAGTCCCTCCATCGGTTCAATTTCAACATTAATCAGCGCTTGCCCGCTGGCGCTGACCCAGGAATCATCGCCACCATATTCCCGAATCGCCGCCGACCCGGCACCCGGGCGGCTAAAGCCACGCACTGCGCGCAGCACTGGGCCTGCGGCAGTCGGCGTGCGCACGAAATCACCTCTTTTCAGGATTTCTTCGGGCGCGCGGCCGGGGCGTATGCGCCAGACGCTAACCACGTCCAACAGCGCGGGCGGATTGGTCGTGGCGGACTGCACGATCACGTCGCCATTCTCGAAAATATTGAATAAATCGAGATCGCGCCACACACGGCCCGCCATCGGCACGAACGCGCCGGTGTTGCCGATAATGGCAACCGGCTCGGGCGACGCATCGGGGCGTAACCGCCAAATGCCAACCGTGGAACTTGAACCGCCCACTGGCCGAATTGTGGCGCGTACGATGGCAAAGCGGCCTGCGGAAATCGGGTCATATTCTAAAATGGTGTCAAACACAAAACCCGGAATTTGCGGGCCCAGAGCACCTTCCACACCGTTGAGCAACAGCGCGGTGTTTTGCCCGTTGGCGTGATGAAAAATGCCTTTGAACGGCAGCGTGGTGTTTTCACTCTTGCCGGTAAAGTAAAACGCGCCAGCGGTGCTGGGCGCAATATTCGGCAGGATTGAGGTAAACACCGCATTTGCATTGCCGGGAATATTCGGCCCCAGCGCGCCGGTGCTTTGGCTTAAGGCTTTGATTTGCGGGCTGCCAGCGCAAAACTGCCAAATGCCATTGCGCACCGCAATCGGTGTTTGCCGTGCAGCGTCGGCGGCAGCGTAAACCTCACCGCGCGGACTGCTGGAGGCGTAGCGAATCGCCTCAAAATAGTCATTGCCCAGCACACCCGGCGCCCACGCGGTGTTGGTGGATTGGGTCACGCTGCAGGCTAGATTACCCACACCGGGCTGGTGGCGTACCAGGGTGACGTACGGCAAATTCGGTGGCACAGGGGAACGCGCGCCGGTTTGCATCAATACCGCACCACCGGGTAAGGCGTGCAGCGTGCCAAAGATATTCGGGCCGCCATTACTCTGGAAGCTCCAGCCTGCGCCCAAGGCCGGGCCGAGCGCGCCATCGGTGCCAAAGCGCGCGAATTCGGTATTTCCGGTTGTTGTTGAGATCCACGCGCCAATCGGTGAGTTGTCTAAGGTCGCGGCTGGATCCCCCGCATAACCGGTGAATACCCGTGCGTCTTGCTGGTTGCTATCGCTGAAGACATAGGTGGTGCTGGCATTGGTCAGTCGGCGAAACACGTGGCCTGCCTCAGCACCTGTGCGTCCCGGGCCCGTGCTGCCGGTTGCGCCGATTTGTGCATAGGCCTGCAGCGCGCCGGGTAGCTCGCGCCATAGGTCGTATTCGCCATTGGCAAGGCGAAGCACGAAATTCAAATTGCCGCCAGCGCTGTCAGAAATCACCGGGCCCGGCAGCGCGATGTCATAGCTGCCCGGTGCGGGCAAATTCGGCAGGGTGATGGTGTTGGAGCTGCGCGTGAGCACCACACGCCATTCGGGGGCGGCAAATGCGTTTTGCGCGAATAGCGTTGCCAGCGGTAAAAGCGGTATCAGCAGAGATTTCGCGGTCATGGGGACTCGGGGCATTGGGGTAAACGACTTGTTTGCTGTGTCGCCTTCCGGCGAGACTTGAAAGCCACGCAGCGTTAGCTGATGGCTTTGTTACAGATTGCATTTTCGCCCGGCGCTTATCGTGGGCGCAACTGTCAGTTTTGACAGGTCAGTGCACCGTCCGGGCACTGACCCTCAAACCTAGGCAACCCTTTTACCCAGAGTAATGCCTCAGGCTAGATTTGCTTCAGATTTGTCAGAGGGGTGACGCAGCCTTAGGCCGCATCACACTCAACACCATCGTCCCTGCAATCACCAGCGCCACCACGCCCAAAGATACCAGCACCGGCACCTTGTAAAAATCGATCAGCAGCATTTTTAAGCCGATAAAGCACAGCACGATAGCTAGCCCGTAGCTGAGCAAATGGAATTTATCCGCCATGCCTGCGAGTAAAAAATACATCGCGCGTAGACCTAAGATGGCAAAAATATTGCTGGTTAAAACAATAAATGGATCAGAGGTAATCGCGAAAATAGCCGGGATTGAATCGACTGCAAAAATGACGTCGGTGATGCCGATCATTGCCACCACTAAAAGCATCGGCGTGGCAAATTTAACGCCGTTTTTCAGCGTGAAAAAACGCTCGCCATCGAACTCTGGACTCATTTTCATGCGGGTTCGGAAGAACTTTACGATCGGGTTTTGATCCAAGTCCGGCTTTTTATCTGCGGCCCACCACATTTTGATCCC
>JANNYO010000384.1:0-10832 GCA_031410115.1 Rhodanobacteraceae bacterium
CAGCCACGCCGCACTGATGCGCAAAACCGTTGAGTACAAAGTTGCCGCGACTACCTTATCCGGCGTGCTGATTTTTGATGGCGAAGCGCTCGGCGAACAGCCTGGACTGGTGTTAATACCGAACTGGATGGGCATCAATGAGCCGAATTTAATGCAGGCCGAGCTAGTCGCAAATATGGGCTACGTGGTGTTTGTTGCGGATATGTATGGCAAGTCAGTGCGCCCGAAAACCAGCGACGAGGCGGGCAAAGCCGCCGGTGCGGTGAAGTCAGATCGCGCGTTGATGCGCGCGCGGGCACAAGCGGCGCTGGCAAATTTATTGAGCGCGTCGAAAAAATACAGCGCCGCGCTCGATGTCAGCCACCTTGGCGCGATTGGTTTTTGTTTTGGCGGCACATCGGCGCTGGAATTGGCGCGCTCGGGTGCAAAAATCAGCGGCGTGGTTAGCTTCCACGGTGGTTTGGATGCGCCTTCGCCGTATGACGTCAGCAAAGTACACGCGGCATTTTTAGCCCTGCACGGTGCTGACGACCCCTATGTGCCAGCAGCCGACGTGCTTGGTTTTCAAACCGAGATGCGCGCGAACAAATTCGATTGGGAACTGGTGAGTTACGGCGGCGCGGTGCACTCGTTTACCGATGTCGATGCGAAAGCCAAAGGCCAGGCGGAATTCAACCCAAAAGTTGCCAGCCGGGCCTATGCGCGCATGCAGCAGTTCTACAATGAACTGTTTGGTTTGCACTAATCGCGCCCTCCAACAACACACTTTCATGCGATGAAATTTTTCTGCGCGGTCTGCGTTGCCGCAATTCCAAGCTTGGCGTCCGCCGCGCTGCTGCTGGACGGATTAAACCTTGAGTCCGAATGGCACAAAGCGGTGCAAATCACCGATTTAAAAATCACTCAGCCCGATTCGGGCGCAGTACCGGGCTTTAAAACGACCGTTAGCTACATCGCGTTGGCCGACGGCTTGGCGCTGTTTTTTGAAAACATCCAAGACCCAGTGCGATATCCGAAACGCGCCGCACGCCAACCGCGTGATTTTACCCGGGGCACAGACCGGGTCAATGTGATGGTGGATTTTGATGGCACCGGCGAGGCTGGATACAACTACACGCTGTCACGCTCGGATTCCATTGATGACGCCACCATCAGCAATGAAAACTTGTTCAATTCTGACTGGGACGGGCTCTGGTATCACGCGGTTTCGGAGCATAAAGACGGCAATGGCTGGAACGCGGAACTGCTGATTCCCTGGTCGAGCGCCCTGATGCGTAAAGCGAGTGGCGATACCCGCACGATCGGCCTGTACGTCGATCGCGTACTGGGGTTGGACGAAACCCGCGCGGCGAATCCGGCAATCGTTTTTTTTAAGCCAAAATTTTTGTCGATTTTTAACAAAGTTGATGTCGCAGCACATAGCCAAGGCCTGCTGCGGCTGTATCCGTATCTGACCGCGCTCAGCGATTTTGTCGATGATCGCGTGGAGTTTCGCAGTGGCGCTGATATTTTTTGGAAGCCCAGCTCTGATTTTCAATTGACCGCAACGATCAACCCAGATTTCGGCCAAGTAGAAGCGGATGATTTGGTCGTCAACTTCGATGCGGTGGAAAGTTTTTTCAGCGACAAGCGGCCGTTTTTCACTGAAAATCAGGCGGCATTCGTGCGCCAATCGCCGGAAGAAGAACAGCTCATTTACACCCGCCGCATTGGCGGTGCGCGCGACGACGGACGCGGCGCCAGCGATATCGACGCCGCAGTCAAATTGTCAGGTTCCTACTCAGGTTTGGACTTGGGTTTGTTTGCCGTGCAAGAGCGCGACCCAGATGTGATCGGACGTTCAGTCACCGCGCTGCGCGTCAAAAAACCCGGTGAACGCTTCGATGTTGGCTATTTAGGCAGCTATGTTGAGCGGCCATTTTTAGATCGTAATGCTGCCGTGCACGCTTTTGATGCGCAGTTCAGCGCTGGTGCGTGGCTGTGGAACACAACCTTGCTGCGCAGCGAAATCAACGCCGCAGGCACCAAAAAGAATGGCGACGGTGGCTACACCAGTTTGAGCTACAAACCCAGTGCCGCGTTTGACCTGCGCGGCGATCTAACACGTTACGGAAAGTCTTTGGATTACAATGACTTAGGCTTCCAGCGCCGCGCTAATTTTGCCTATTACGAGCTAACCCCGACCTGGCAGCAAAACACCTACGCCGACGGGCACTGGCTGCGTTCGAGCAATATCAAACTTGATTTAAACGTAGCCGAGAACAGTGCTGGCCGCAATTTGTATGAAGATTACGGTGCCCGAATCGGCCTGAACTACCGCGACGGCGCCTCTAGTGTTGTCGAGCTGACTTATCGCCCGCCGGGCGTTGATGATTTGATCAGCCGAGGCAACGGCGCGCTGCAACTGGGTTCGGATAGAACGTTTTTCGCTAACTATGATGCGGTGCGGCACGGCAATTTGTCTGGACACGTGGACGTCTATCTAGAGCAATCGGCGCTCAATGGCCGCCAAGAATTTGTCGAAATCGGTGCGCGCTATTGGATCGGTGATGATTTCAATGCCCGCATAAACCTCGGCGGCGCACGTTTTCGTGGCCGCACCTTGTGGCGTCAAGGCACGCTGTTTGGTGTTTTCAATTCGAGCGATAGCCTCGAGCCAAATATGCAAATGGAGTGGTTTCAGGGCAGCCATCACGAGCTGCGCGTGAAAGCGCAATTACTTGCCATTCGCGGCCGCGATGCGCAGGCTTTTCGGCTGCAAGCAAACGAGCGTTTAACGCCCAGCCCTTTGGAAACAGTCAGTGATTTCGCCGTCAACAGTTTTGGCTTCCAGCTGCGCTATCGCTACAAACTTAATCCAGAAAGCGATATTTTTGCGGTTTACAGCCGCGGCGGTGACGGTCAGTTTCAGCCTGGGTTGGATCGCTCTGATCGGCAAAGTTTGGGCGGGCTGTTGGGCGACAGTTTGGAATTGCGCGATGCTGATCAGTTTTTACTCAAGGTCAGAATGGCGTTTTGACGTTTGCATGACTTACAGCACGTTTGAGCCTTGTGATTAGGTGTTCTACTTAACTACAACACCTAAGTTCAACGAGTACACAGATGAACACCGTCAGATCCAATTGCCATGCACGTCGCCTGTCGCCCACGCAACGAATTGGCCTAGTCGCAGCGATCGCACTCTGCGTTTTAATCGCACTGTTTGCCAGTGCAACCGAACAATCGGCGTCGGAAGCGCAGTTTGATGCCAAATTGCAGAGCGCGGCGGCGGCTGTCGATACCGGATTGAGTCAGGTGCAGAAATTTTTCCCTGCATCATTTCGATAAGGCGATTTTCTTATGCTTGCGCAAACTCAAGATTGGAACGATTCCCAACCGATTTATCGCCAGCTCAAAGCCAAGCTGCTGGAAATGATTTTAGATGGCCTTGTGGCCGAAGGAGAGGCAATGCCGTCCGTGCGTCAGATTTCCCTTGATATGAAAATCAACCCCATTACCGTGATCAAAGCGGTGCAGGAGCTCGAAGCAGACGGTGCGGTGGAAAAACGCCGAGGCTTGGGCATGTTTGTGCGCCCGGGTGCGCGCGAAAGCCTGCGCACCCAAGCGCGCGAAGATTTTTTGACGCGTGAATGGCCCTCAATTTCAGCGCGGTTGGCGCGCCTAGAGATTCACTTGAGTGATCTTTTTAGTACACCCTCTGGCTTTGCCGGAGCGCACTCATGAGCGTTGGAGAACACCGCGACCCGAACGAAATGGCGCCCACCAGCGATGTGCAGCGGCCCATGGTCAGTGCGCGCGACTTGCGCAAGGCATACAAAGGTAAGGCGGCTTTGGATGGCGCTAGTTTTAGTATTCGCCCAGGGCGCATTGTTGGGCTGATCGGCCCGAACGGGGCGGGCAAAACCACGGCGATCAAAGCGATGCTGGGCTTAACGCGCGTCGAAGGCGAACTGCGCGTGATGGGGCTGGATCCTTTTATTCAACGCGAACAGCTGATGGAAGAGGTCTGCTTTATTGCCGATGTCGCGATCCTGCCGCGCTGGGCACGGGCAAAAGACTTAATCGACTACAGCGCGGGCGTACACAAAAAATTTGATCGGCAAAAGTGCGAGCGGTTTCTCAGCGATACCGACGTCAAACTAAATTCGCGCGTCGGCGAGCTTTCCAAAGGCATGGTCGTGCAGCTGCACTTGGCGCTGATTATGGCAATCGACGCGAAATTATTGGTGCTAGACGAACCTACGCTCGGGCTGGATATTTTGTATCGCAAACGCTTTTATGAACAGCTTTTGGGGGATTATTTCGACGAAAGCCGCACGATTTTAATCACCACGCATCAGGTTGAAGAAATTGAGCCGATTTTGACCGACGTGTTGTTTATCAATCGCGGCAAAATCGTTCTGAGCGCGCCGATGGAAGAATTGGCGGATCGCTACGTGCAGCTCAATGTCGAAGCCAGCCAAATCGAGGCCGCGCGTGCTTTGGGCCCGGTTGCGGAACGCAAGCTTCTAGGTAAATCGCAAATGCTGTTTGACGGCGTCGATCGTGATCGCTTGAAGGCACTCGGTGAGCTATCACCACCGAGCTTAAGTGAACTTTTTATTGCCACCATGAGCCACTGAGGAAAAACCATGTCTAGTTTAAATAGATATAGCGCGCTGATTAAGCGGGAATTGGTCGAACATCGGCGCGGTATTTTGTATGCCGCACCGATAATGGCCAGCATCATGTTCGTATTGACCATAGCCAGTAGCGTTTGGAATGGCGCGTTCAAATTGAATTCGCATAGCCTGACGGTTGCGGCACTGGCCCAAGTTGTTGCAACCAAAGGTCCAGAAGGGTTAGTTCTCGCGCACAAAGCCTGGATGTTTTCACTCTTTCTGCTGTTTCACGGCGTTGCCGGTATCGTGATGTTTGCCTACGCGCTGGGCTGCTTATTTGACGAACGCAAAGATCGCTCAACGCTATTTTGGCGATCGTTGCCGGTACGTGATTGGGAAACAGTAGCGGCAAAGGCATTTACTTTGTTGGTGGTTATCCCGATGGTGTTTATGGTTTCTTTGATGCTGCTGCAAATGCTCATCGCGATGTTTCTGGTGGTGATGTGTTGGGCCAATAAGTTGGATGCAAGCCAGCTGGTGCTCAGCGTCATCCCGTTCGGCAAAGTGCAGCTCTGGCAATTAGTGAGTCAATTAACCACCAATCTGTGGGTGCTGCCGATATTTGCGTGGTGTCTGTTTTGTTCCGCGGTGGCAAAACAGCGGCCATTTTTATTGTCGACATTGGTGCCCGGTATGCTTGCTGCAGTCTTAGGGGTGTTGAATTTGAGCAACATCATGGGCACATTGAAAGGCGCCGGACCGGCTGGATTTGTCTGGGAACATTACTTCAAACGGGCCTTAGAAGCTTTTACGCCGGGTACTGGTGTCAATATAAAACCCGATGCGTTGCTGCGTAGTGGGCTTGAGTTCACGCCAATATGGGATCGATTAGCGAGCACGCCCATGTTGATCGGACTGGTGATTGGTATTGCTTTGCTGTGCGCCACTGCCTACGTCAGGCGCTATCGGGAGGATGCAGCGGCTTAACGCGGCAAATTTTGCATCATCGCAAGCGCATTTAATTGGCCTCGCACGCTTCCTGGATCCCGACTTGTGCCGGCACAATGTGGGCTTAGCGGCTAAATCTAATCAGCACCGGAATCAGGTCAGGCGAAAAGCAATGCACATCAACCAGTGCTGCGTTTGATAGCATTCAGGCATTCGCTTCACCCGAGTCGGGGTGGAAAAATTCAACTCGTGATCACCTATGACTACAACTACTCATTTTGGCTTTCGTGATGTCGAAAGCCATCAAAAAGCCAAGCTTGTTGGCGAAGTTTTTAGCTCCGTCGCTGGCAAATACGATGTGATGAACGATGTAATGAGCGCGGGATTACACCGATTATGGAAGCGTCATTTCGTTGGCATTGCGGGTATTCGGCTGGGCGATCAAATTTTGGATTTAGCTGGCGGCACGGGCGATATCGCCAAACTTATGGCCGAGCGGGCGGGCGCATCTGGGCATGTGGTGCTGTCTGATATCAATCAAGCCATGCTCAGCGTCGGGCGTGATCGCATGTTAAATGAAGCGCCTTTTGGCCGGATTAGCTGTGCGCAAATCAATGCGCAGGCGTTGCCTTTTGCCGCGCGCCAATTTGATCTGGTCACGATTGCATTTGGCTTGCGAAACGTCACCGACAAAGCACTGGCGCTTAGCGAAATGTATCGCGTGTTGAAATTAGGTGGCAAGCTGATGGTTTTGGAGTTTTCCGAGCTGCGGATCAACGCGTTGAAGCCACTTTATGACGCGTATTCGTTCAAAATTTTGCCGCGTATGGGCAAACTAATCGCCAATGACGCCGCGAGCTATCAATATCTCGCTGAAAGCATCCGCAAACATCCGAATCAAGCAGCGCTGGCGGAAATGTTGCGCGAAGCTGGTTTTGCCCGAGTAAGTGTGCAAAATCTACTTGGCGGCATGGTGGCAATACACACTGGGCATTCGGTTTAACGACTTTTCGTCGTCGGTTATTGTCGTTGCTTAACAATCTGTGGCGATGCAAAGTAATGACGGCGCGCACCTTCCCAGCTATGCTCATGGCCCACAATAACTCCAGAGAATCCAATGGCGACGAAAAACTGGAACGTCGCAATTATTGGTTTTCCGATGATCCAAGCCAAGCGCATGGGTATGGTGCTGGCAGAAAAAATTAAGAAGCGCCCAGATTTTACCTATCAAGTCGAGTGGATTGACGTGCCGTGCGACGCGGTGGTAATCGACACATCAAGCGTGGATGCAAAAGCCGAGCTACTGCGTTTGCGCAAACAGTGGCCGGGTGCGGTGGCAATCTGGATTTCAGATTCTGGCACCGCCGGCGATTCAAGCTTCAAAATTGATCGCGCAAATCTGTACATCAAATTACGCCCCATGCTGGAACAGGCGATGGAGGAATCAGCGATCGCAGGCGGTCAGCTACCCGATAACAAACTGGTTCCCGAAGCAAAATTTGGTCGCATCGTCGGCAATATCAGCGCACTCGTGATCGACGACAGCGCGACGGTGCGCCAGCAAATTACCGGCGCGCTCCAACGCTTAGGTTTCGCCGCTGAAGAGGCATCAGGGGGCGAGCTTGCGCTGACCAAAGTAAAGCTCAAAGTCTATGATTTATTTCTGGTGGACATAGAAATGCCCGGTATGGATGGCTACACTTTTATTAAGCGGCTACAAGAGTTTCCGGGCCGCGTGCGGGTGCCGGTATTGATTCTGTCGTCGCGATCGTCCGCCTTTGACAAAGTGCGCGGGGCGCTTGCTGGCAGCGACAGCTATTTAAGCAAGCCGATAAACTTGAAGGATTTGTATGCCGCCATTGACGTTGCGATGGTCAAATATGCTGGTGGCAAGCGCGACGGATTAATCGCACGCGGTTATCGTTTAGCCGATTGAGTCGCTGTGGCACAGATTTATAAAGCAAATTTTAGTCAAAAAAAACCCTGCCGAAGCAGGGTCTTTCATCACAACTAGCTTAAATTAAGCAGACTGAATGTTCGAGGCTTGTTTGCCCTTTGCACCTTCGGTGATGTCGAAGGAGACACGTTGGCCTTCCTTCAAGCTTTTGAAACCTGGCATATTGATTGCCGAGAAGTGCGCGAAGAGATCTTCGCCGCCTGCTTCAGGGGTCACAAAGCCGAAGCCTTTGGAATCGTTGAACCACTTTACTGTACCTAGTGCCATTTTGAGTCTTACCTATTTGCTGTTTGATTTGAATTGTTTGATTGCTGTCGAATCTAACACGTGCTTTCGCAGGTGCTGGATTCGACCGGGGAATTAGAAACGACATACTGCTGTGCGTCAAGTGGTTTTTAAAATTATTTTCGATAAAACGATCAAGTAAGTCTTTCATTTAGCTTGCGTGCGGAATTTAGCTAGCCGCATTGAGCCAGCGTGCGGCGTCCACCGCGTAATAGCTCAGAATTGCGTCCGCGCCAGCGCGCTTAAATGCCAACAATGACTCCATTACCACCGCGCGCTCATCCAGCCAGCCATTTTGCGCGGCAGCTTTCAGCATCGCGTATTCGCCGCTGACCTGATAGACCGCGAGAGGTGCGGCGAAGGTATCTTTCGCGCGCCGCACGATGTCTAGATATGGCATGCCCGGTTTGACCATCACGATATCGGCACCTTCGGCTAAATCTAGGGCAATTTCCCGCATTGCTTCATCACTATTTGCGGGATCCATCTGATAACTCTGTTTATTACTTTTACCCAGTGCGCTAGCGGAACCAACAGCATCACGGAATGGCCCGTAAAAGGCGCTGGCATACTTTGCGGAGTAGGCCATGATGCGGGTATTGCGATAGTGGGCCGCTTCGAGCGCCTCGCGAATGCAGCGCACGCGCCCGTCCATCATATCCGACGGTGCAATCACGTCCGCTCCGGCCTCGGCATGGCTAAGGGCTTGGCGTACCAGTACAGCGTTGGTTTCATCGTTTTCAACATAGCCCATGCTGTCAATCAAGCCGTCCTGACCGTGGCTGGTATATGGGTCGAGTGCGACATCGGTTATCACGCCCAGTTCCGGTAAGCTCACTTTGAGTGCGCGCACGGTTTGCTGCACTAAGCCTTTGGAGTTGAACGCTTCAGCGGCGTCTAAACTTTTCAGTGCGGCATCAACCACAGGAAAAAGTGCAATCGCTGGAACGCCTAGCCGAAATGCCTCAGTGGCACGCTCAATCAATACATCACAGCTGATCCGATCAACGCCGGGCATGGATACAATGGGCTCAATTCGATTTTTTCCCGGCAACACGAAAACAGGCCAAATTAAGTCGCTAGTCGTCAGTGCGTTTTCGCGCATCAACCGGCGAGAAAATTCGTCCTTGCGCATTCGGCGCATGCGCGTCGCTGGAAACTGGATGCTCACGTTTTAGCAGCTGCTTTTTTAGCCGTAGGTTTCTTTGCGGCGGGTATTTTTGCGACCGGCGTTTTCGCAATGGGCGATGTTTCGCCGGACAAATACGCTAGCACCGCTTCAGCATGGCCCGCGGGCGACACTTTTTCCCACACGTGTTCCACTTTACCGCTGGCATCAATCACAAACGTTGCGCGCGCAATGCCCATGTATTTTTTGCCGTACATGCTTTTTTCAACCCACACGCCCAAGCCTTCAATTAACACGCGGTTTGGATCGCTGATCAGCGGAAAATTCAGGCTGAATTTCGCCGCGAATTTGTCATGCGCGGCGGCGGTGTCGGCGCTAACGCCAAAAATTTGTACCGCACCTTGATTAAACTTCACCAAATTGTCGCGAAAACCGCAGGCTTCGGTTGTACAGCCTGGCGTGTCATCTTTTGGGTAGAAATACAACACGTAACGCTGACCTTTGAGCGCGTTGTTGCTGATCATCTTTCCGCCGTCGGTTGCCAGTGTAAAAGCGGGAACGATATCGCCGATCTGATGCATATTAGTTACCTATCCATGTTGAATAATTCGTTTGCTAACTATTGCTAAAGTGCTTCAGACGCGAAATCCGCCAGCCTAGAGCGTTCGCCGCGCCGCAGTGTTACGTGCCCGCTGTGCGGCCAGGTTTTGAAGCGATCCACCACATAGGTCAGGCCGCTGGTGGTTTCGGTCAAATACGGCGTATCGATCTGCTCCACATTGCCCAAACAAACAATTTTGGTGCCAGGACCTGCGCGGGTTATTAGGGTTTTCATTTGTTTCGGCGTCAAGTTTTGTGCTTCGTCAATAATTAAGTAGCGGCTCAAAAAAGTACGGCCACGCATAAAATTCATCGAGCGTATTTTGATGCGTGACGCCAGCAAATCATTCGTCGCCGCTTTTGCCCAGCTGCTGGAATCGCGCGGGCTGGCGAGTACTTCCAAGTTGTCCTCAAGCGCGCCCATCCAGGGCGTCATTTTTTCCTCTTCCGTGCCAGGTAAAAAACCAATATCTTCACCAACCGGAACCGTGGCACGGGTGACGATAATTTCCCGGTAGCGCTGTTGATCCATCGTTTGCGCCAAGCCTGCGGCCAGTGCTAACAAGGTTTTACCGGTGCCGGCAGTGCCAAGTAAAGATACGAAGTCGACTTCCGGATCCATCAGCAAATTTAGCGCAAAATTTTGCTCTCGATTGCGCGCACTGATGCCCCAAACTTGGGCGCCACGGCGGAAATCATCGATGATACGCAGCTCAATTTTCTTACCTTCAACCTTAGTAACACGCAGTTCTACCGCTTCTTTTGACTCAAAAAACACCCCCTGATTCACATGCCATGCCTGACCGGCTTTGGCTTTGATGCGATAGCAGGTGTGGCCGCGTTCAATCCAAGATTCCAATTCTGGGTGCTGATCCCAAAACTTTTCCGGAACTTCCAAGGTGCCAGAATACAACAGGGACAAATCATCCAACGCCCGGTCATTTTCATAATCTTCCGCTGCGATACCGTGAATAGCGGCTTTGATGCGTAAGTTAATGTCCTTACTAACAAGCACTGTCGATACGTTCGGGTGGGCATCGCGCGCTTCAATCAATGCCGCCAAAATTTGGTTGTCGGGTTTGACATAGCCGAAGTCTTCTTTTGCCAAGCCGCCGTTACCCGCGTTTTTCGAGGTGCCCGCTTGCAGCAGCAGCCGCCCGGACGGCTTATTGCCACCTAAATCCAGTGCATCAGGACGCTTGAGCACAATGCCTTCGCTGCCCAACTGCGCGGCGGTAGCTTTTTCGATCAGTTCGCTCAAAAACCGGCTGACTTGCCGCACGTTTCTAGAGACTTCTGACATGCCTTTTTT
>JANNYO010000385.1:0-3978 GCA_031410115.1 Rhodanobacteraceae bacterium
ACCGCGCGCACGCCCGGCAGGGTCAAGGATGATTCCGCGACATTGGTTGCCAGCACCACTTTGCGCATGCCCGGTGCTGCGGCGCGAATTGCCGCCGCCTGCGCATCAACGCTCAATTCGCCGTGCAGCGGGTGCATCTCAATATGGCTGGGCAGATCCGCCAGCGCGCTGGCGGTGCGCTCAATTTCGCGGCGCCCGGGTAAGAACACCAGCACGTCGCCGTCGATCTCGTTGAGCGCCGCACGCACGCCGCGTGCCACGGTTAACTCCACCGCTTCCTCACGCGGCGGCGGCAAATAGCGCACCGCAACCGGATAGGATTTTCCCGCACTGGTGACGCGTTCCGCGCCCAAGAACTCACTCAAGCGCGCGCCGTCTAAGGTCGCTGACATCACTAAAATGCGCAGCTCAGGCCGCAGCACAGCCTGCGCATCCAAGCACAGCGCGAGCGCCAAATCCGAGTGCAAATGGCGCTCGTGGAATTCATCGAAAATCACGCAGCCGACGTCATCTAGACTGGCGTCCGCCTGCAGCAGCCGGGTCAAAATGCCTTCGGTAATCACTTCAATGCGGGTGCGCGCCGACACCTGATTTTCAAAACGAATGCGGTAGCCGACAGTGCCCGCAATCGGTTCGCCCAGTTTGCCCGCCATGAACATTGCCGCCGAACGCGCGGCGATTCGGCGCGGCTCGAGCATCAGTATTTTTTTACCCGCAAGCCAAGGCTGATCTAACAGCGCAGGCGGCACCGCCGTAGTTTTACCCGCGCCCGGCGGCGCTTCCAACACCACCCGCGCACTGCGCACCAGCGCGCTCAGCAACGCCGGCATCGCCTCCTGGATCGGCAGGTCAGGGGTGTGCGGCGGGGTCAACCCACCTCAACCATCTCAAAATCAGCCTTACCCACGCCACAGTCTGGGCAAACCCAGCTTTCCGGCACATCCGCCCAGCGCGTGCCGGACTTGATGCCATCATCCGGCCAGCCCGCCGCCTCGTCGTAAATCAAGCCGCACACCACGCACATGTAGGTGCGAAAACCTTCCGTTGCCATAAAGATAATGCTCAGTTTCTGTTTGAACGCCGATTTTGGCAGGCTAGCGCCGATAAAGGCAGCGCCAGCGCTAAAAATCGACGGCTGAAATTCAGTCCAGTGTGAGGTGTTAGCGTGCTGTTGCTTTTCGACGCCGCCAAATCAATGCCACACCCAACAAAATCAGCGCGCCAAAACCTGCAATAGCAAAGGGCAGGGCTTTTTTCAGCAGCTTTTTCCGTGCCGCGTAAGTTTGCGCGTCCAGCATCGTTTGTGCGCGCGCAAATTCGGGTTTTGGACAGGTTGCACTGGTGCCGAATATGCCACCCCAAGGCACATACGCGCCAAGCTTCAAATAGTGTCGGTAAAGGCGCTCACCTTCGGCGGGATCATCAAAAACAATCCAACGCGTGGCGCTGCACATGGTCGCAGCGTAAGCTTGGCTGCGCGGTGGTAACAAGGCGCTGGCCTGCTCTGCCAAGCTGACGGCGGTGCGGCGATAATGAAAACGCTGGTCGGGTTTGGGCGCATTGGCAAGCACGCGCTTGGCTTCCTCAGCGCTGATCAAAGCGTCTGGCTTTGGCGCAGTTTTCGCCAACTCGGGGTTTTCCGCCAATTCCTCCGCGGTGGGTTCGTAGTCACCATAACTCCCGCCCCACACGGCGTAATCCGGCTTGAGTTCAGTGCCCATTATTTCCATGCCCGCACTGCGCGCTAGGCTTGCGGCAGTAAACAGCGCCTCGGCTTTTTTGATGCCACTGGCCTTTTCGGCATCGCGCAATGCAGCACCATAGTTTTTCGCACTTTCCTGATCCAGCGGGCTATTAAAATAGGCCAGCGCTTTTTCATATTGGCCTTCACGCATCAAGCGCCGCGCGAGCACCGCCCGCAGCGTGTGCTGCTCATAGCCAGCTGCGTACGAATTGGTTTTTTCATCGTAAGGAATTTCATAGTGCAGCGGCGAATATTCTGATGCGGGCACTTTTTGTAGGGTTTGTGGCTTCGTGTGCGCATCGACAAACGCCTGCAAATCCGTCGTCGTCATGAGCCGCTCGGCGACGTAGCTCATGTCATTTTTATAATCCGCGCTGGCGTTAAAAAACTGCGTCATCGCCTCGGCGAAATCACCTTGACTCAGCGCCAAAGTGCCGGCTTCACCCTGCACCCGGCACTGCGCACCTAACATGCCAACTGCTTCATAAGCACTACCTGGCACCCAATGCTCATCAGCGGAATAGGCCTTGATCACTTTGGCATATTCCGCCGCCGCTTTTTTCTGATCACCGGCGCGCAGCGCGAGCTTGGCACGCACCCAAATCGCCAATGGCAGATCGCTGCTGGCGCTCAGTTTTGCCGCGTCATCAAAGCGCCCTGCGCGATACAGCGCCGCCGCCAATCGATCACCACCGTCTAATTTGCCATCCGGTGCGCTTGCAAGCAGCGCATCCAGCAGGCTGGGTGCAACCTGGGCGCCGGGCATGCCTGCCGTCAAATCTGGGTCTTTGTAATCGGCATCGCCGCTGGTGGTGAAGGCTTCGGTTTGCGCATCATCCATTGCCTCAAAGCCGCGGGAAAAAGCATACGCGGTCATTAACTTGCGCGTCAGCGGATCTGTTAAACCCTGCGCCAGCGCGTCTGAGTTCTTGTTGAGCCAGCGCGCCACCACCAACAAAGACGCATTCGCCGCCGCCGAGCCATACGCCGCTTGCCGCGCGTACAGCTCGACTGCACGCGGCAGTTCGGTGGCGATATCACTTGTCTGCCGTGTCGCCTGATCGGCCGGATTTGTGTCGCCATTGCTAAACTGCCACCAACTCAACTGCGCTTGCGCGCCAAAACTTGCCACGGCAAGGCCAAGTGGGTCGGGCGCGCCGCCAGCGGCAAGCGCACGCGCGGCAGCAAAATGTGCTGTGGCATCGGCGTCGCCTGCGCCCTCGCCTGACGCTAGCGCGGTGCGCGCGAGCATGAACTCAGCCCACACCACACGCGATTGACCGGCGGCGCCGAGCGCCAAAATCGCCTCGAACTCGGATTTCGCTACCGCTAAATCACCAGCCCGAAATGCCACTGCCCCGGCCAAATAGTGCTGATCTGGCACTGGCAAGTTTGATGCTTCTGTCAGCGCCTGCGCCGCGGAATCTGCTGCGCGTGCGCGCGCCCAGGCCTCGATTTGAGCCGGGGAATAGCCCTTGGTTTCGATCTCTTTTTGCCGATCCGCAACCGGATTTTCCGCGCTCGCCTCAAACCAGGCGCTGTCTAAATCAAGCTCTGGCGTAAGCTTTTCCGCCGGTTTTGGCACCAAATGCGCCGCTTCAAAATCAAAGTATCCCGACGGCAATCCTTGAAGCGTCTGCGCCCGGTTTTGCAAAAGCTCAAGCGGAAAATCTGGGCCGCAGGCGAACGCTGAAGCAAAAACGAATGCGGCAGCGCCAAGCGCTAGTGCGCGCTTTTTTGGACGTAAACAAGGTGTCAACATTGATATGTTTCCAGTGTCAAAATGAGTGACGCCAGCGAATCACTGGCGAATTTTAGCCACCGAGCATAGCGTGAGTGCCGTGCGGCAAGGGTTTTTTTACCTGCCTAAAAGGATGCTTGCACGAACATTCTGCTTCGTTTAGAGTGTGTAAATGCACACACAAAACATAGTTGGGCGCACTGTAAAAGCGCTTCTGCGGATAAGTCTCCGCTTGCGGACACGTCTCCGCTTGCCGACACGTCAAACTAGCCTCCGCTTGCGGACACGTCAAACTAGTCTCGTACAACGAATACTTCTGGCTTGCACACTAGTTACCAGCCCAGTCTATGCCGCAACAATTCAAAGCTTTGGTATCGCGCCAAACAACCCCTTGCCCGGCGATCTCGTCACGGCATATTTTCAGCTCGATGGTGGCACACCCGTAGGGCAGGCTGGCATTTGGATCGATGGTGTTGAGCAGTGCCAAGCCAGC
>JANNYO010000386.1:0-1708 GCA_031410115.1 Rhodanobacteraceae bacterium
GGGCCGCGCACGTAAAGCTCGCCTGGCGTTCCGGTTTCTAGCACTTGGCCGTCGTCATCACGCACGTCAAACTCGGTTGACGGCAGCGGTAGACCGATCGAGCCGGTGTATTCGGGCGCATCAATGCGATTCATTGAGCAAGAGGGCGAAGCTTCGGTTAAGCCATAGCCTTCAACTAATGTCACGCCCGTCATGGCCTTCCAGCGTTCCGCGACTGCGCGCTGCACCGCAGCACCACCGCCGACACTGATTTTGAGCGTCTTGAAATTGAGTTCGCTAAAGCCTTCGGTGTTCATCAGGCCATTGAATAAAGTATTGACGCCGGTGATGCCAGAGAAGGGGATTTCGCTCAGCAATTTGACGAAGTCTTTCATGTTGCGCGGGTCGGTCACCAAAACATTGAGCGCCCCGATCCGCATGAAAATCATGCAATTTACTGTTAGCGCGAAGATGTGATACAGCGGTAGGGCGGTAACGATCGTTTCTTGTCCAGGCTGCAAACCCACGCCCAGCCAAGCACCGCCTTGTTCCATATTGGCGACGACATTTCGGTGCAATAGCATCGCGCCTTTGCTCAAGCCGGTGGTGCCGCCGGTGTATTGCAAAAATGCCAAGTCTTCGGACTCGATGTTGGTTTCCGGAATTTTGTCGCCACTGCCTTGGGCCAACGCGGTGTTGAAGCCGATCGCGCTGGGTAAGTTGTAGCTGGGCACCAATTTAAGCTTGTACCGCACGACCAAATTGGTCAATAAGCCTTTGACAAAACCTAACTGATCGCCCAGGCCAGTAATAATGACGTGCTTGATTTGCGTGTCGTCAATCACTTCGCTTAACGTGTGGGCGACGTTCTCAAACACGACGATGGCTTTGGCGCCCGAATCGATCAGCTGATGCTTGAGCTCCCGTGCGGAATAAAGCGGATTGGTGTTGACCACTACGCACCCAGCGCGCAGCGCGCCAAACATCGCAATGGGGTATTGCAACATGTTGGGCATCATCAGCGCGATGCGGTCACCTTGATTAAGCCCCAAGCGATTGCGTAAGAATGCGGCAAACTGTTTCGAGCGGCGATCTAGCTCACGGTAGCTTAGATTTACGCCCATGTTTTGAAATGCCGGGCGGTCGGCGAACTTGGCGCACGACGCCTCGAATACCGCCACCACCGAACGATATGCCGTTGGATTTATTTGCTCAGGCACGCCCGGTTGGTAGGATCTAATCCATGGGCGGGAAGCGGCGCTTGGGATTGCCATAAAGTCGTCCTTAAAAAGTTTGCGTATGCGCCAACCTTGCCATTAGAGTCAGCACTCGACAAGCAGTTAAAAGGTCAAAATGCGTACTTTTTTGAGGTTTGCACCTGCGACACTGCTCAAAGCGCTGCTTTTGTCGTTCTTGATCTGCGCTCTGAGCAGCTGTGCCAAGCCGCCGACGGAACAACGATTGCTTAAGGCGATCGATGCCATGCAGGCCGCCGGCGAAGCCCGCGATGTCAGCGCGCTGATGGCCTTCGTAAGCGATGACTTTAGCGGGCAAAATGCCAGCATGGACCGGCGCGCCTTGACCGCTTACATGATGGGTATACGCATGCGCACAGAAAATATTGGCGTCACCCGCACCAAAACCAGCGTGACCATGGACGGCGATAGAGCAAAAGTTGAATTCGGCTTGCTGGTGACCGACGGCGGCAAAATTCTGCCCGCACAGGGTC
>JANNYO010000387.1:0-6694 GCA_031410115.1 Rhodanobacteraceae bacterium
GGGGTTTGTTTGAACGAACGATGCGGTGCTGTTGAAGATCGTGCGTGCTCGCGGCCCCTCACCCTAGCCCTCTCCCCGCGCGAATTTTTTGGCAAGGTTTGAGGGTTCGGGCGTGGAGAGGGAACTGTTTGCGCGACAGACAGCTCCTTCTCCACACCCGTCAGTAATTTCGCAGCAAGATGATGGTGTGGGGAGAAGGTTGGGATGAGGGGTTTGTTTGAACGAACGATGCGGTGCTGTTGAAGATCGTGCGTGCTCGCGGCCCCTCACCCTAGCCCTCTCCCCGCGCGAATTTTTTGGCAAGGTTTGAGGGTTCGGGCGTGGAGAGGGAACTGTTTGCAGTGATGCGCAGCACTCACTGTTGAATCGATACGGCACTTTCAAAACCATTGCGAAATAGCGCGGCGGGGGTTTCAAGCAGCTGGCGCTCGACAGCGCCCGAATCACACAGGACGCTGCCAGTGCCATCGCCATCAACGGGGCTGACTTTGCCGCGCGTGTCACGACTTGCGCAACCGCGCGCACGGTCCAGCACCGGACTTGCTGCCAGTGGCAAAAAGCTATCGTGCGCGCCGCCGTAATTGGCGAACTCGCCCAGCGAAAATGCTGCGAAGTTGCTCGCATTAAAATCGTCTGGCGCACTTAGGCCACACGAACCGGGGCCAAAACTGGGGCCAAAATTACCCCCGCCGGTGGCAAGTGTCCCACCACTCGCACTGACGCACCCAAGCCCGGCACGCGGCCAAATCAGCGTGTCTTTAAAAACCATAGTCACCGGGCCGCTGGTGTGGACACTGCTGCCGCCCGAACTAGCGCTTGCGCCCATGAGCGTTGAATTCTGGATGTCGATGGCTTGGAAAGAACTGGCGGCAACTTCAATATCAGCGCCGGGACCTGCGGTGACGGTGTTGTTATGGGTGGTCACGTAGCTAAACAAGGCGGCTCTGTTGGCAACGGCAGCGAGCGATATCGCTCCGCCAAAAGCCGACGCGAAGTTGTTTGCCAGCGTTGATTTTCTGATATCCAACGTTCCGGTCACACTCAATGCGCCGCCTTCGAGCGCACTGTTGCCAAGAAAGCTCGACTGAAAAACAAACACTTCGCCCAGCGCATACACCGCGCCGCCAAATTGTGTGGCGCGATTGCTGCGCAAATAGTTGCTTTCCAGAACGGTGATCGCCACGTTGCCAGACACAAAGATCCCGCCACCGTGGCGCGCACTGGTGTTTTGATCAAGGCTGCTCTCAGTGATGCGTAGGCTAGCATCGCGCTTGTAGATCGCGCCACCATCGCTGGCGCCATTGCCAGCAAAAGTGCTGCCCGTCACGGTGAGGTTTTGCGCATAGCTTTGAATCGCGCCACCTTCGCCGCCACTGGCAGAATTATTAGTAAACGAACTACCCGTAACCGTCGTCAGCGCACTGGTGGCAATCGCACCGCCATTCGCCGATAGGTTGCCAATAAAGCGTGAATTATTGACGTTGAGAATGGTGCTTGGCGCCGCCGCCACCGCGCCGCCAGAGGTGGGCGCCAGCGAATTGCTAATCGTGACATTGTCCAAATCCAAGCGCGTAGTCGCATTCACCAACACCGCGCCACCGAAGGGCTGTGCTCCCGAATTGCCGCGCGTCAGCGTGATATTTCTAATCGTGACTTCGGTGCGGCCGTCCACGCCAAACTGATTGATATTGAATAATCGGGTGATGTCCTGACCGCTCAGCGTCATCTTGCCGCCGCCGTCAATCACGACAAAATTAGCAAGGTTCTTTACCGAACTGAGCAAGATAATGTCCGGGTCAGGGCCGCAGTTGAAGCTCAGTTCGCCACCTTTGATGTCGCCTTGAACGATGCCGAGTGCAGCATTGAAGGTGGTTTCGGTGCAGCTGGCGGGCGTACCGGTGCCGACCACTGCGTCGGCGGCGAAGGCGCTGTGACTTGCCCACAGCATTGTGAGGCTAATAACTAGTTTATGCATTGAGGTTCCTGCGATGAATAGCCCTGTTTTCGTGCTCATTGCCCGATGGTTCCTTGCACGTAACCCAAGGGCGTGTTGGCCAGCGGGCCTAGTCCAAAGATCGACAGCGGAGCCGCTAACTGGCCGTCAGAGCTGCGAATCACGTACCAGGCGCGCTCAGAATATCGATATACAGCGATGTCATTGAGGCCATCGCCATCGGCGTCAATCGAGATGGGCGTATCCGTTGGCAACGAGCCCCAAGGCACCGGCGTGTTGCTCGGGAAGCGATACCAGTTCCAGCCACCGGGCGAATTGCGCGCCACCATCAGGCCGCGCTGATTGCCACTCGTGGCAGTGCTCCAATCGCCCAGAACCAGCAAATCACCCAGCAAACCGTAGGTGGGTCCGTCCTCCAAAGTCCCGGAATTGGCGCGGGTGGGATTTGGCGCGATACGCAGCAGCCGCATATTCAGCGCGGCATCGGATACCCGCGCATAGATGATGATTTCATCGCGGCCATCACCGTCGGTGTCTTGCCCTGGCCCAAAATAGATCGTGCTGGAGGCATATTGCCCGTGCACCACTTGCCGCGGGTCGACGATGTAATCGCGCGTCGCATCAGAGCTTGTGTAGCGAATGCGGGCGGTGTAATCGCCCGGTGGGCCAGCGCTTGCAGCCAAAAATACGATCGCAAGATCAGTGCTGCCATCGCCGTCATAATCACCAGGAATTGGTGTGTAGAGGCCATTGCTGTAGTCGCCCGCGATGCTTAGTGTGCGCGCACCTACGCCAGTGCTGAAGCTCAGCGTGCCCGTTTGATAGTCCCAATAGCCAAAATTCATGCGGCTGCGGCCACCAAAACGCCCAGCGTAGTAGTCGGTTGAGTTTGGGCCAAAAACATAGGGGCCATAGTCCGTTTCATTGGCTAAGGAGCGAATTTTCCAGGTGAGTGTGGCGCCGCTAAATTCCAGCAGGCTCAGCGGACTTAAATTCGACTCCACCGCCCCATTGGGCGTCAAATCTAACGGCGGCCGTTGGCAGCGTACCAACGGCGCGGCGGGTTCTTCAAAGCCAGTCGCTATCAGCTCGTCCGATGGCGCAACGACGTCGGTTTCCAGCTCCAGCGTGGCTTGACTGATCGCACCAGAGCCGGGCGATGGCGTTGCCAAACGCGCCACCCGCAGCGTTAGTGGCTGACTGCGATCAATGTCGTATTCTAGGAAGCGTGCAACTAAGTTCAAACACACGCCGCCGGGGCCAAACTGCCAGGCGCGCACGTCCACTTTGGGCGATAAATTTCCGGGCGTGCCCGGGGCGCCGGAGCCACCTTGCTGCCAGGTCACGTTCGCCTGATCGGTTACCCGATAGGTACCGACCATGCTCAAGTTGGAGCTCGGCACGCCAAATGTCGGCAGGATCGGCATGCTTACCACGCCGGTGGCATCAACAAAACTAAAGCCCAGCTCGCGCGCGTTGCTGTAGTTCACCGACAGCAGCAGTTTGGCGGATTTGATTTCGCCCGTCATACCGCTCAAATCAAACACCATATCGCGGCCGACGCTGGTGATCGGGCCGGGGTTGCTGGCAATCACTGTAAACGTTGCGGCCTGAGCAGTGCCCAAGACACTGACAGTGAAAGCCGCAAACAGCACACTAAAAAATTGATTTTTGACGGCCACGTTAAACACCTTCAGGGATTTAACTAGGCATACGATAAAACAGGGCTTGAGCTGACATGACTGTAAAAAATGGCTGGGTCGCCGTTATGGTCATTGCACATATTGACAGCATGACAGCATGACATCTAAAATTTACGCCCACAGTGGAGAACGCTCATGAGCCAAACCCAGCTGACGCTGAGAGTGCCGAGCCATCTGCACAAAGCGCTCAAACTAGCCAGCGTTAATCAAGACCGAAGCATTCAAGACATTGCTATTGAAGCGCTGACTGCGCAAATTTCCGGGCCTAAGCAAAGCGGACTTGCAGCTTTTTTTGAACTGTGTGATCGAATGCGTGCCGAAGCAGAACCAGGAGAACTCGACATTGAACGCGAGGAGTGGATGTTTCGAGAGTCCAACGTTTTCGATGCTGACCGCTAGTTATGCTGCGCTATTTGCTCGATACCGATACCTGTAGCTTTTTGATCAACTATAAATTTCCAGAAGTAAGGCAACAGGCATTAAAACTGCCGCGTGCTTCGATGGGCATTTCAGCCGTGACCCGCGCTGAGCTTCGCTACGGCGCACTCCTGAAAGGTAGCGGCGAACTAAGGCGTCTCATAGATGGTTTTTTGTCAGAGTTTGAGTGTCGCAGTTGGGATAGCGAGTGCGCAGATACTCATGCTGAAATTCTTGTGTATCTGAAAAAAACAGGCGCACCCGCTGCGGCAAACGACACCATGATTGCCGCCCACGCCATTGCATTGGACGTCACACTAGTGACACACAACACCCGGCATTTTGAAAAAGTTCCTGGGTTGCGACTGGTCGATTGGGTTAAGGGGTAGGGCGCGACGCCACGCGTGCAAAATTACGATATGTCCGACGCTGACGCCTTTCAATCTTTGAAGCCTCACTATTTCGCTTGGCTCGATGCGACGGTATCGCTGCGCCCAGCGCTATTGGCGCGCTTGCAAAGCGAGATGGCGGCGGCGGATTTTGCCGCGCTGGCGGCTTTGATCGCGCAGACCGAATTAGTTAGCGTGGTTGACGCACCCGAGCGCAATTCTAGCGATGTAGCCAGCCGGCGAATTGGCGAGCAGTTTGGCGCTTTTGTGATTCGTGCCAAGCTTGGCGCAGGCGGCATGGGCGAGGTGTTTTTGGCCGAGCGCGTCAGCGGCGGCTTTCAGCAAACCGTGGCACTAAAGCTGATGCGCGCTGAGTTTGTTTCGCAGTCCGTTCTCAAGCGGTTTGATCGTGAGCGCGATATTTTGGCGCGCCTGAGCCATCCAAATATTGCCGGCTTAGTCGATGGCGGGCTGCAGGACGGCGTGCCTTGGTTTGCAATGGCGTATGTTGAAGGTCAATCGCTGACGCAAGTGCTGCGATTGGGAAAGCTAACAACCTCACAAAAATTAGTCGCAGCATTGCAAATCGCCGAGGCCTTGACCGAAGCGCATCGCAAGCTGGTAATCCATCGCGATTTGAAGCCCAGTAACGTCATGCTTGATGCACATAGCCAGGTCAAACTTCTGGACTTTGGCATTGGTAAATTGCTGGACGATACTGATGGCGGCGAAACCCTTTCGGGGCTCACGCCCATGACTTTGCGCTACGCCAGCCCAGAACAGCTCGCCGGGGAGACGACAACGACGAGCACGGATATTTATCAGCTGGGTTTGCTGCTCAGTGAAATGCTGTTGGGTGAGCCGATTCGCGACGAAAGCGCGTTGGCGCGTGCGCGCCATTTGCCGCAGGATCTGCGTGCGGTGCTCAGGCAAGCCCTGGCGCCAAAGCCTACGCAGCGCTATTTCAGTGCCTCCGACTTTGCCGCCGATTTGCGCCGCCTACTGCATGGCGAGCCGGTCAGTGCAATGCCGGCAAAATGGACCTATCGACTGCGGCGTTTTGTAACACGCAACCGCGCGCTGACGGCCGCGCTGCTGTTTGCCGCCAGCGCCGTGATTGTCGGGGTTTTCAGCAGCCTCTGGCAGGCGCGTCAGGCGCAGCGCAATGCTGACACGGTGCTGGCGCTGCTGAATGTCGCAGCGCCACAGGACTATGGCAGCCGCGCGCCGGAATTGGTGAAATACCTCAGCAACTCTGCGGACCAGCTCGAACTTGCGCTGCACGAGCAGCCAGATTTTCTCGCGCAGGCACTGACTCAAATCGGTAATGGCCTAATCAATTTAGCCGACGAGCCCGCCGCGCAAAAAGTCTTGCTGCGCGCCCACAGTGCTGCACTCAGGGCCGGGTTCAGCGCCGAACGTGAGTTCGCGATCCTGCGCTTGCTGGCCTATTCGATGGAGCCGCCGACACCGCTGGCAAAGGCGCAGGCGCTGTCGCAGTTGATTGTTGCAAAGCTTGCCGCCACGCCCTGCGGCGAGGGCCTCAATGCCTTGGCGAGTATCAGCAACACCCTGAGTAAACACGGTGACCGTGCTTCGGTTGCGGCTAATTTGGCGCGCATCGAGCGTGCGATGACAACGATATCCCAGGGTAATGTGAGCCAGGAAAACGTCCTGCGTCAGCTGGGTAAGATCGCGCTGCGCGAGCAAAATTTTGCGCAAGCACAGCATTATTTCTCTCAAGCCATGCCGCTTTATCAACGCGAACCGGCGCTGTATCCGCCACTGCGAATAGCCGAAGGGCAGGCGTTGTTAGCGCAAGCCGCACTTTCTGCAGGCAATAGCGCGCTAGCCGATCAGGCCTGGCAGCAGGCGCGGGCGCAGTTTCAAAAAAGCTACCGTCGACAAGACGCCGCATGGCAGGATTTTGTCGCACTTGGGGATGCGATTGCCAAGGGCAAGGCGGGGCAAACGCAGGCTCCAAAACCCTATTGACCCCAGTTTTCGTCATTGCAGACGAAGTGAAGCAATCTGAGAACGCCTCGACTAAGCGACGAGAATGCTTTCCTGCGCTCGCAATGACAAAGTTCATACGCTGAAAACGCGCAATAACGAACACGAGGTTTGCCGCCCACTTACTGAGGAGTAGCACTAATCAAAAATTGTTTTGATTCGACGATGCAAACAAGTCTCGCCGTACAGGCGACACGGCAAACAAGTCTCGCCGTACA
>JANNYO010000388.1:0-4373 GCA_031410115.1 Rhodanobacteraceae bacterium
AGGCTGTGCTCGGGGAATAAAAAAGTTCAAGTTTGCGCATCGTCGGAATCGCCAGATGTAGGTAAGACTAGCGATCTTAATCGCTGAAAGTGCTGGTTGGGGGTTTAGTACGCAAAACACGCAAGACAACGTTTTTCAAGGCTGCAAAACATTCAAACAAATTGTTTGCCTTGCGGCGAGACTGGTTTGCCGTGTCGCCTTGCGGCGAGACTCGCTTTAAATTAACCAATACTTTCTCAAGCGACGATAAACGACTTAAGCGGGTCATGTCGCCCGGCAGCTGTTGATAAAGAAAGACCGCCATCAACCGAAACTTGTCGAGCGGATCCATCTGCAAATTCAATTGCAATCTTCAGCCTTCCATTCAACGCTCGCGCAAAGGCATCAAGCGTCTCAATTTGCATGCTACGTAAGTTGCTAATTGCCTCTCGTTTCGCAACGGCTGTTTTATCAATGCCGAGTTTTTTGGCGAGTTCCGTTTGGGTAGTGCCACGGGAAAGCCGGATTTGCTCAAGGTTTAGCGCATGGTCAGAACTGGTATCGGCTTCACTGACGAGTAAATGCGTGATGCGTTCGCGCACGTCATCAATCGTCGGGTAAAGCTCATCTGGTCCTAGGCCGAAAGCCAACTCATGTGCAGCAGACACACCAAACTGGAGGTGTGCTCTCCAGGTAACTTCGATGCAAAAACCGCTGGGTTTGAAAATATATAGTTTCCATGTTGCTTTTGAATCAACGGGTTGGAAGAGTTTTACTTCCAACTGTTGCGAAGCAATCCACGACTGTAGTTTTTGAATATGGTTCATAAATTTCCTCGACTGACAAAGACTCGAAGTTGTAAGCATGCGACGCTGCCTGGATACGATCAAAAATCAGAAGCGAAATTTCTTTAACAGATGGGCGCGTTTGGGGCAGTTTCATCACTATGTCCTCTAGTGGCGAAAGTTGAGCTAATTGTTGAAATAAACGTCGTCATTACATTCTCCAGGCTAGAAATTGAAAATAGTTGTCTTGCAGGTTCACTTTAAATCGGTCAGCAGTCGAATGCAACAAGCGGTAAAACAAACGCGATAAGCGTCTATCCTGCTCGTTGCTTTGACAGTTCAATCGCTTAACGTTTAGTTTCCACGGCTGCGTTTACGAGTACACCATGTCGATATCCCCCGAAACGATTCAGCACATCGCCAAATTGGCGCGCTTAGGTCTCAATACGGCCCAAAAAGCCGCCGCGATCACTCAGCTTGAGCAAATGCTGGGGGTGTTTGACGCGCTCAATACGATTGACGTCACCGGTGTGGCGCCGCTGTTTCACCCCGGTGAGCTGGCACTGACTTTACGCCCTGATGTCGTCACCGAGGGTGATCAGCATGCGGCCTTTCAGGCGATTGCGCCGGATGTAAGTGGGCAGATGTATTTGGTGCCGAAAGTTTTGGAGGCGGTTTAATCGTGACAAATCACTATGACTTAGCCTATTTCCAAGCCGAAAAAGCGCGCGGTGTCAGTGCCGTGGCATTGGTCGAAATCGCAATCGAACGCGCGCAGATCGCGCAACCATTGAATGCGCTGATTACGGCATCTTTCCCGTCCGCACGCGCGGCGGCATCTGCGTTGGTAACCAGCCAACATCCGCTGGCCGGCATTCCGATGGCGCATAAAGATTTGTTTTGCACCAAAGGTGTTGCGACTACATGTGGCTCAAAAATGCTGGCGAACTTCGTGCCACCGTATTGCGCCACGATCGTTGAGAAGCTTGACGCGGTGGGTGCGGTTTCAATCGGCAAAGCCAATATGGATGAGTTCGCAATGGGTTCGGCCAACGAACATAGCTATTTTGGCGCGGTATCGAACCCGTGGGATTTGAGCCGGGTGCCGGGCGGCAGTTCCGGCGGCTCCGCGGCCTTAGTCGCGGCGCGTGTGGTGCCCTATGCGACAGCGAGCGATACCGGTGGTTCAATTCGCCAACCGGCGGCATTTTGTGGCGTGACTGGGTTTAAGCCCAGTTACGGGCGCGTGTCACGCTATGGCATGGTGGCTTATGCCTCAAGCCTAGATCAGGCGGGTGTGATCGCGCAGTCGGCGGCGGATTGTGCTGCCGTGTTGCAGGTGATGGCTGGGCATGATCAACGCGATGGCACCAGCTTAGATGCGCCGGTGCCGGACTATCAAAACGCGCTGACGCAGTCAATTTTAGGTTTAAAAATTGGCCTGCCGCGCGGAATTTTTGGCGGCAAACAAACGGGCTTGGATGCGGACGTTTTAAGCGCAGTGCAGCAAGCGTTGCGCCAATTTGAAAAACAAGGTGCGCGGCTTATTGAGATTGATCTTGCGCATCTAGACGCCGCGCTGGCGGCGTATTACGTGGTTGCACCCTGCGAGGCGAGTTCAAACTTGGCGCGTTTTGACGGCGTGCGTTATGGGCATCGCTGTGATAACCCGAAGTCACTCAACGATCTATATTTACGCAGCCGCAGTGAGGGCTTTGGTGCCGAGGTGCAAAAACGCATTTTATTAGGAACCTATGCACTTTCGGCGGGCTATTTTGATGCCTATTACCTGCGCGCCCAGCGCGTGCGCCGGCTGATTGCGCAGGCCTATCAAGCCGCGTTTGCGCAGGTGGATTTGATTGCCATGCCCACCACGCCGACCACGGCGTTTAAACAAGGGCTACAGCAGGCCAATCCATTGGCGGAGGTGCTGGCGGATATTTTCACCGTCGGCGTGAATCTTGCCGGCCTGCCAGCGGTGAGCATTCCGGCTGGATTTAGCGCCGGGTTGCCGATTGGGTTGCAGCTGATCGCGCCGCATTTGGCTGAAGAAAAATTGTTTTGCGCCGCGCATCAGTTTCAGGCGCACACCGAATTTCATCGGCAAGTGCCGCCGGCTTTTGTGGTTGCGCAAGTTGGAGCAACGTCATGAGCACGGCATTTGAAGCAGTGATTGGTTTGGAAGTGCACGTGCAGTTAGCCACGGCCAGCAAAATTTTTTCCGGCTCAGCCACGCGCTATGGCGCAACAGCGAACGCCCAGGCCAGTGCGGTTGATTTAGCGATGCCCGGCACCCTGCCGGTAATGAACGCAGCGGCAGTCGAAATGGCCGTGCGTTTTGGCCTAGCGGTAAACGCGCAAGTGGCAAAGATGAGCGTGTTTGCGCGCAAGAACTATTTCTATCCAGACTTGCCAAAAGGTTATCAAATTAGCCAGTTTGAGCTGCCTGTGGTGGTCGGTGGCAGTGTGGATGCCAGCATGGACGACGGACGCATTTTGTCAGTCCAGCTGACCCGTGCGCACTTAGAAGAAGACGCCGGCAAAAGCGTGCACGACGCCTATTTCGGCAAAAGCGGCATTGACTTGAACCGCGCAGGCACGCCGCTACTCGAAGTGGTCAGCGAGCCCTGTATGGCATGTGCAGCTGAGGCTGTGGCCTATCTCAAAGCGCTGCATACCTTGGTCAAGGCGATCAAAATTTGCGATGGCAATATGGCTGAAGGCAGCTTTCGCTGCGACGCCAATGTATCGGTGCGCCGTGTTGGTGCCACCCAGCTTGGTACGCGCGCAGAAATAAAAAACGTCAACAGTTTCAGGTTCGTCGAAAAAGCCATTAACTACGAGATTGATCGGCAAATTCGCATTATCGAAAGTGGTGCCAGTGTGGTGCAGGAAACGCGCTTGTATGACGCCGCGAAAAATGAAACTAGACCCATGCGTAGCAAAGAAAATGCGGATGACTATCGCTATTTCCCTGACCCAGATTTGCCGCCGCTGATGATTAGCGACGCGCAGATTGAGCGCATTCGTGCCACGCTGCCGGAACTGCCGCGCGCGCGCCGTGAACGCTACGTCAGCGCATTGAATTTAAGCGCCTACGAAGCCGACCAATTGGCGCTAAGCGCCGATCACGCGGAATATTTTGAAGCCACATTGGCCGCACTCGCACGACCTGATGCGAAGCTGGTAGCAACCTGGATGATGGGCGAGCTTGCCGCCAAGCTCAATTCGGCGGAGCTTGAATTAACCGCGGTGCCGGTGTCGCCGGCGCGCTTTGCTGGGCTACTCGATCGCATCAGCGATGGCACGCTCAACAGCAAGCTTGCCAAACGCGTGTTAGAAGCGATGTGGAGCGCTGACGCAACGGCGGACCAATCCATCGACCAGCTCGGCGTGCGCCAGCTCAGCGACGCCAGCACGATTGCGGCACTGCTGGATGACGTGATCGCAGCGAACCCAACGCAGGTGCAGCAGTATCTGACCGGCAATGAAAAAGTCTGGCAATTCTTAGTCGGACAAGCGATGAAAGCCAGCCGTGGGCAGGCCAATCCAGCCGAGTTAACGACAATGCTAAGGGCGCGGCTGGCGGTGCAGAAGTGATGACCAAAT
>JANNYO010000389.1:0-3524 GCA_031410115.1 Rhodanobacteraceae bacterium
TAAGCTTAAAAAATACTTTTCGGCCGTGTCGCCTTCCGGCGAGACTTATCTGCCGTGTCGCCTTCCGGCGTGACTTATCGGCCGTGTCGCATTCGGGCGTGACTTAAAAAAAACGCCGGGTGACCGGCGTTTTTTTGTTACATCTTAAACCGCACGCCGGGGACACTCGCGATTGCGCGATACAGCATTTCCAGCTCGTCCCGGCTTTGCACGGTTACCGGTACATGCACCGCTAAAAAGCGCCCGCCCGAAGATTCCCGTGTTGTGACCGGATCGTTTGTGCGCCGCGCACCGGCAAGCTCTAGCGCCTGATCTAGTCGCACGCGAAAATCTGCGGTTGCCGGGCCAAATGCGATCAGCACGGTATCGGAGGGGAATTCAAAGCCAGTTGCGGCGGGGTGTTGGGATAAATCCATAAGTTTGGTCGGAGTTTGGAACGGAAAATTTATTTAACAACAGAATTGGACTGCCAGGTTTTACGACTATCGGGTTTTACCAATAACGGGTTGTCGACCGCAGTAAACGTTATTTCCGAGTGTAGCGTGCGCACTGCGCATTGCGATGATCGCTACGGATTGCTTGCAAGCACCGGTCGACTTGCCCGACACTGCGCATCGCGTCTGCTTAACCTTATGTTGATCCCAGTTCTATGTTGATACCTGTAATTTTGTCTGGCGGTGCCGGCACTCGGCTCTGGCCGGTGTCGCGTCAAGCGTTTCCTAAACCGTTTATGGCCCTGAGCGACGGTGATACTTTGCTCAGTAAAACGCTCAAGCGTGCAATGGCGGTGGCGGTACCGGGTGCGGTTTATACCGTCACCAATCGCGAGCATTATTTTTTGACGCGCGATGCCTATGCGCCGCTGATTGACTCGAATCGCGCGCATTATTTGCTCGAACCGGTTGGTCGCAATACCGCGCCTGCGCTGATTTTGGCGGCGCTTGCTGCAGCGGAAAAATATGGCCCGTCGACGCAGTTGCTTGCCCTGCCGGCGGATCATTTGATTCGCGACTTGGACGGTTTTAAAAGCTCAGTACAGCGCGCATCGGCGTTGGCGGAACGAAAATACATCGTCACCTTCGGGATCGCGCCGACGCGCCCGGAAACCGGTTTTGGCTATATCGAGCTGGGTGAAGCGATCGATAACAACGGCGATTTAGTGGCGCGTTTCGTGGAAAAACCGGACGTTTTGACCGCAGAAGGCTACCTCGCAAGTGGCAAATTTGTCTGGAACTCCGGCATGTTTTGCTTTCGCGCGGATGCGTTGCTGGAAACCGCGCTTGAAGTCGCACCAGAATTACTCGCACAGTGCGAAGCCTGCTTCGCCAGTGTCAAGCTGCAAACGCAGGAACCCATACACTTTAACCCCGAGTCTTTTGCCGCAATTAGCGACATTTCGTTTGATTACGCAATTATGGAACGCGCACCGCGTCGGGCGGTGGTGAAAGCAAGTTTTGACTGGAACGATATTGGTTCGTGGAAATCCTTAAGTGAATTGAGTGAACCGGACGCGGCGGGCAACGCCGTGCGTGGGCCTGCGGTGTTGGTCGACAGCGAGCGCTGCTTTGTGCAAAGCAGTGGGCGAATGGTCGGCGTTGTAGGCGCGTCCGATTTGGTCGTGGTTGATACCGGTGATGCGGTGTTGGTCGCGCACCGTGATCGCGCCCAGGGCGTCAAGCAAGTGGTCGATGCACTCAAAGCGCAGGCGCATCAGGCCGCTGTTGTGCACCACAAGGTGTTTAGGCCATGGGGCAGCTACACCGTATTGGAAGATGCCGACGACTGCAAAGTGAAGCGACTAACGGTCAACCCAGGTCAGGTTTTATCGCTGCAAATGCACCACCAGCGCACCGAACATTGGACAGTTGTTAAAGGCGTGGCAAAAGTGACGGTTGGCGAACGCGAAATGATGTTGTGCGCCAATCAATCGGTGGAAATTCCCGTTGAAACCAAACACCGCTTAGAAAACACCACGAGCGAGCCGATTTCCCTGATTGAAGTGCAGTGTGGTGCGTATTTTGGCGAAGACGATATTGTACGTTTTGAGGATCGCTATGGTCGAGTTTGATGTGCGCTTAGCTAAAGCAAAAGAGCTATTGGCAGTCAGCGGTGTGCTGCTGTTGCTGTTGCCCTGGCATGCGACTGCCGAGGTTGCAAATTCGCAGCGCGTAACAGCAAATCCGTCCGAACAGGCGGCACGGCAAACAAGCGAACGGTCGCCGCCGACCCACCTCGAACTAGCGCATAGCGATGTCAACGCGGTAAAGCACAGCTACGTCAGCGTTGCCGCAGCGCTTTACAGCAATGCGCTGGGCACCGCAAATGCGCTGACGATCGCGATTTCTACGCTCGAAACGGCGCAAACCAATGATAATTTGTTGGCGGCGCGCACCGCGTGGAGCGCGGCACGCACGGCGCATTTATCGACATCAGCGTTCGGCGTTTACGCCAGCCCAATGGATGGCGCAAAGCGTATTTCCGACACTTTCCTGCGCCTTGAGCGCGCACTTTGGGCGACGCCAGACAACCCTAACGCGATCCTTCGCAAATGGGCGATCAATGCGGCTGGAACGAGCGGCGCATGCGTGTCTTTGCAGACTGAATTGGCGCAAGTGTTGAAAGAATGGGATGTGATTCGCCGCACCGGCTACGCGCAAAAATTCATCGCTTTGGGCAGCGCGCAGGCGGTGCAACGAATTTTGCGCGGCATCACGGTGCGGGCACTTGAGCTTGCTAACGCGCAAAATTCTAGCGAAAAGCACGCCGATTCCGTACGGGCAAGTCTGTCGGGAATTGAGAGCATTTGGCACGCACGGCTGAACAATATTTCCGCCGCTAGTGTTGCGGATTTGATCGGCAAAATTGATTCACAGGCAGCGATAGCGGTGACTGAAGCGCTGCGTGCAGCGCAAATTGCTGCCGGTGCGCCCGACACGCAGGTCAATCCTGGGGCGGATCGCGCCAAGCAAAAATTATTGTTGCGAGCTCTTGCCGCTGCGCTGGACAAAGTCCGTGAAAGCCTAGGTGTTGATTTTAGATTGGATTGATCGAATGTTTGTGACGGCTCCGCGGCCCGGTTTGTTGCTAATAATCGCGCTGTGTGGCACGGCGCGGGCGGAAGTTGCCCCGGGTTTTAGCCATCAAAGCGCGAATCGCGACGCCTTCAGTCAAGCAGCACCCGCGCTTGATGCGGCGCAGCTGCGCATCTTTAATTTCGGCAACCGCCTATTCAACACCAATTGGGTCGTAGCACCAGCGTCTGCGAGTGGCTTTGACGGTTTGGGGCCGACGTTTAATCGGGTTTCCTGTTCTGGCTGCCACCTGCGTGATGGCCGTGGCCGCCCGCCTATTGATGGCGAAGTGGCGCTGCTGTCCGCCTTGCTACGAGTCAGTATTCCCGGTGTTGACCGACACGGCGGTCCAAAACCAGTTCCAGGTTACGGCACGCAAATCAATGATCGCGCGATTCCTGGCGTCGCAGCGGAAGCGCAGCCGCGCATTCGATGGCAAGAAAGTGATGGAAA
>JANNYO010000390.1:0-4648 GCA_031410115.1 Rhodanobacteraceae bacterium
TTAAGCATCGCAAAGTCCGCTGCTACATGCTTCGACAGGCTCAGCACGAACGGTTTCTATGAGGTTTTCGGATTTATCGATGATAAATGCCAGATTTTCCAAATGGCAAACGTTCAAACATATTCGAGCCGAATCAATAGGAAAGTTTGCCAGCGCCGATGTCGTGTTTGCGTGCTGCACTCCGTTAGTCTTTCCTAAGCCACGATTTTTTGCTGAGCGCAAAACTTCTCAATCAACATAACGGGAAATAAACCTATGAGCGATCCTTCGCTACGCCTACAGTTTGAGCAGCTGTTGAGCATGCCGGCGTCAGCGCGCACGGCTTGGCTTGACCAACAAAAGCTAACGCCGGAGCGGCGCGCGCAGTTGCAGGCGCTGTTGCGCGCGGACGACGAATCAAACACCGATTTCGTTGCGCAAACGCGGGGCGAGCTGCGGGCACTGTTGCGCCATGCGCCTGCACTCGCAGAGGAAAGCCCGCTGCTACAGCAACAGTTTGGGCCTTATGTGCTGACCCAATGGCTAGGGCGTGGTGGCATGGCCAGCGTGTATGTGGGTGAGCGTAATGATGGAAAATTTGCTCAAACTGTCGCGGTGAAAGTATTGCGCCAAGCGCTGCACACTGATTTTGAGCGGCGCTTATTTCAACGCGAACAGCAAGCACTTGCCGCACTGGATCACCCCAATGTCGCGCGCCTTTTAGACGGCGGCGT
This sequence comes from Rhodanobacteraceae bacterium, assembly GCA_031410115.1. Lineage (GTDB taxonomy): Bacteria > Pseudomonadota > Gammaproteobacteria > Xanthomonadales > SZUA-5 > JANNYA01. The sequence continues at coordinate 714 of JANNYO010000390.1, forward strand.
CACTGCAAGCGGCCAGCCGTATTTGGTGATGGAGCTGGTGCGCGGCAAAACGCTGCTCGAGCACTGCCAAGAACAGCGCTTAAGCTTGCGCGCGCGGGTGGCGCTGTTTGCGCAGGTCTGTGATGGCGTGCAGGCGGCGCACCGTGCGCTGATTGTGCATCGGGATATCAAGCCCGGGAACATCGTCGTCAGCGATCAAGGCCAGGCCAAGCTGTTGGATTTTGGCGTGGCAAAAATACTGCGCTTGGAGGAAGACGCGTCGCAAACCCAAACCTTCGCGCCAATCACGCCGGCATACGCCGCACCCGAACAGTTCGATGGCCGCCCGATCACCACCGCAACCGATGTTTATGGCTTAGGCATGGTGCTGCATGAATTGCTGACCGGCGTGCGCCGCACCCAGGGCGACACCACACGTGCCAGCGAGCTATTGCGACGCATACAGCCTACGCAGGCTCGTTTTTCCGTGTCGCCTCGCGGCGAGACTTTATTAGAAACCGTACGATTTTTACAGGGCGACATTGACAATATTTTGCGCAAAGCCTTGGCTGTGGATCCGACCGAACGCTATGCCTCGGCGGGTGAATTGGCGTTGGATATTGAGCGCTTTTTGCGCGGCCAGCCGGTGGCTGCGCATCCGCCCAGTAAGTGGTATCGCACAAGCAAATTTGTGCGGCGCAATCGGGGCGTGGTGGCGATTGCCACATTGTCGCTAGTCGGTGTGCTTGCCAGCAGCATTTTCGCCGTGCAGCAGGCGATAGAGGCGCATGCGCAATCGGCTAAAGCGCAGCTGCAGGCGACGCGGGCTGAGGCTACCAAGGATTTCTTGGTGCGACTGTTCGAAGTGTCAGAGGCCGGCGTTGCCCGCACTGAAATCCCAAGCACTGAAACGCTGCTGCGCGAGGGTGGGACGCGGGTGCTCAACGGTTTGGCGGACGCGCCTAGCGTGCGCATTGAGCTGTTGAATGTGATTGGCGGGGTGCAGCAGAGTTTAGGTTTGGCGGCGGATGCCAAAGCGCTTGCACAGGCAGCCGTTGCGCAGGCGGATCAACAGCTCAGCGTGGCTGACCCACAGTGGCTACGCGCGCACGCCAACAACGCGCAAGTGGCGTTGGATGAAAAACGCTTTCTGCCCGCAATCGCGGAACTTCAGAATGCCATTGCCCAAGCAGATGGCAAAAACCTAGATGCCCAGGTGCTGCTGCACGCACTGAAAACCTTGGCACTCGCGCAGGCGATGGCGGACCAAAAACCAGCCGCACGCGCAAGCGCCGATCGGCTCACAGCGTTGGCGGAAAAATCCTACGGGGCGAACTCGCTGCAGGCGCTTGAGGCGCTGGAATTGGCCACCGAAGTGGCGTATCAATCCAATGATTTACCGCTGACTGACCGCCTCTCTAGCACGCTAATGGTGCAAGCGATTGCGCGCTTTGGACCCCTGCACGCGCGCACCTTGGAAGCTAAAATTGCGCGCACACAGTACTTTGTTGCGGCGCTAAAAACCGACCAGGCCGAGGCCATGGCGCAGTCGGCGGCTTCAGATCTTGCGCAGATTTATCCTCAGCCGAACGACATCTATGTGACGGTGCTGACCGCCCTGGGTGCAGTGCAATTTCAAAATAGCAAAATTGATGCCTGTGCCACCACCCTGGAGCGCATCAACCAGCTCTATCTTGGCCCGCTCAAAGGCCGTCCAGGGCGCGATCGTCTGCTCAATAATTTAGCATCCGTACGAATTGTACAGCTGCGGTATGACGAGGCGCTGGTGCTTAACGAGCAAGCGCTGGCGTTGTCGCAAGCGACATACGGCGAACGCCACAGCGAAACCGCGCTGGTGTTGCGCGCACGCGGGCAAATTTTTGCGCGCTTGAATCGTTTTGCCGAAGCGCAGGCCACGTTACTGCGTGCGCAGGAGATTTTTCTTGCCGTCGATGGTGTCGAGAGTGCGTTGGCGCTAAAACTACATATTAGCATCGCCGACCTTGCGATACGGCAAGGCCAAGGTGCGAAAGCGCTAAAGTTACTGGCAGCCGCGCTGCTGCGCTTGCGCAAAAGTAATCCTGAAACCCATCGGGACGTTTTGGAAGCAAGGCTGTGGGAGGCGCGTGCGCTGCTGCTGATCAAAGACTTTGAGAAAGCCGCACGTTTGTTGCCTGTTATTGCAGCAGACGTCAGCACCGCTGGCACCGCCGCTGTCTATATGATGCCGATCTTACAGCTCACTTTGGGCGATGCGTTTTTTGGTTCGGGAAAGTTTGCTGCGGCGCGCGCCGCCTACACGGAAGCATTGCGCCTGCGTCTGGCTGAGCCCCAGGTCAATGCCAAGGCAGTCGGCACATTAGAGCAAAAGTTACGCAGCTTGCGTTCGCGGTGATTTCAATGCCGCGATCAGCTAATACAACGGCTATTACCCCGCAAAATTTTGGGTACTGCGCGAAACTTTAAACAATTTGTCTCCAACTTTGTCGTGTTTGCCGCAACGACTCCGTTTGCTGAGTTCAGACGTGCGCTTTTGCGCGTGCTGTGATCAAACCGAAACGGAGACAGTCATGAAGAGCGGTGGCAAGATTTTTTTAATGGGCTTAAGAGGCTTAACAGGCTTTCTAGGCGCGGCACTGTTGCCGGCACATGCGGCCGACTTTTTAGTCGGTGCTGGTGCCGGATGCCAGTTCAGTAGCATTCAAGCCGCTGTCAATGCGGCGGCGGCCAATCTCGGCGCAGACACGGTGCGCATTGCCAATGCTGGTACCTACTTCGCTGAAGCGGTGACCATCGGTGCGCAGGATTTGACTATTGATGGCGCATACGCCGCCTGCGCTGACGTAACACCAAGTGGAAGCAACGCGTCGATTAGCGGTCAAGGTGGCGCCACGGCACCAGTTTTTAGCATCACCGGCGCAGGCATTCGCCGCTTTCAGAATCTTGCCATCGTTCGAGGCGATCAAGTAAACGGCGAAGGTGGCGGTATAAATTTTGACGGCTCGGGCGAACTAGTTTTGAGCAATGTCGGCATGGCATTTAACACTGCCGGTTTTGGCGGTGCGATTAACTTTCGTGGTGCTAGCGCGGCGGACCAACTCGTGTTGGAAGCAAACACGGTTATACAGTCGAACGAGTCTGTGACCGGCGGCGGCGGCGCGCTACGCATGGAACGTGCCGGCACCTTGTTTATCCAACAGCCGCGCATACTCATCACCAACAATCAGGCGCTCATGGGCTCCGGCGGCGGCCTGCTGCTTTTGGATGACACTGTTGGAATTATTTCATCCGAGGGTTTTGGCAGCGGCGTGATTACCGGTAATTCTGCCCGCGATGGTGGCGGCATAGCGGTGGTGGCAGATTCGGAGGACGACGAAGGCATTCTATTGATGTACACCACCAATGCGGCGCAGCCGGTCAGCCTTCGCAACAATATCGCCAGCGGCAATGGCGGCGCAATTTACGCAAAACCAGTTCGGCTAGTGGGCCGCCCAAGAGTGTGTTTGCGTAGCTTTCACTTAACGGGTAATCGGGCGCAAAACGGCGCAGCAATATATGGTGATTCCGACGTAATCATTAACAGCCGTGAGGGCGTAAGTATCGCTTTGAACACGAGCAGCTGTGGCATCAGTACCAGCAACTTTGTTGAATGCACACCCAATCAGAATGGCTGCAACACCATACAGTCAAGTGTTAGCGAGACAACTTCAGGTATTGCCACGCAGGGCGCCACCATCCTATTGCAGGATGTGGGAGATCTCAACATGACCAATATGGTGTTCTTCAATAACCGCGGTGGTTCGTTAATTCGCACCATTGAATCGCGTAATTTTTCGCTGCAAAACGCGTTAATAGTGGGCAATACCGTGAGTCAGTCACTCTTGCGGTTCAATAGTCGCGTCGTTGAAGACTATACCTTGCGACACATCACCATCGCCAGCAACACCATCGGCGGC
>JANNYO010000391.1:0-2468 GCA_031410115.1 Rhodanobacteraceae bacterium
TTAAGCATCGCAAAGTCCGCTGCTACATGCTTCGACAGGCTCAGCACGAACGGTTTCTATGAGGTTTTCGGATTTATCGATGATAAATGCCAGATTTTCCAAATGGCAAACGTTCAAACATATTCGAGCCGAATCAATAAGTTGCGGAACATGCTGCGCCTAGCCTTTGTGGTGCGCCATTCGACCATGGTCGAACGGCACTTGGACAGGTGTGCAATGCAAACTGCATACTCGCGCCTGAACACAACTAAAGCCAAGGACGGCCATGTCTGCTACCACGCCCCAAACCTATCGCCGCATACCGGTCGTACGCGAAGTACGAGCCGATTTAGACACGCCGCTGTCGGCGTATTTGAAGCTGGCGAATCAGCCCAATAGTTTTTTATTGGAATCCGTTGAAGGCGGTGATCGTTGGAGCCGCTATTCGATCATTGGCCTGCCGGCGAAAACAATTTATCGTTTGCGCGGCAAAACTTTGCGTATTGAAGCGTATGGGCAACTCGTTGAACAGCGTGAATTGAGTGATCCGATCGCCGAATTGGCGGCGATTTCGCGCGCCTTTGAAGTCGCGGACATACCCAATTTGCCGAAATTTTCCGGCGGTCTGGTCGGCTATTTTGGCTTTGAAGCGCTGAGCTACATCGAGCCTAAAATCAAAAGTGATGCCAATCCAGACGAGCTGGGTTTGGACGATGTGGTGCTGATGTTGGCGGACGAATTGGCGGTGTTTGATTTGCGCAAAGGCGTGATTTCGCTGATCGTGCATGCTGATCCGAACGTCGATGGCGCGCTAGCTGCTGCCGAAAATCGCTTGAATCAACTGAGCCATCAGCTGCGTTTGGGTGGCGTAAGTTATCCAGACGCCCTGGCCTCAGCGGCAATTGACGAGGCGGATTTTCGCTCCGGCTTTAGCGAGAAGGGTTTCAAAGCCGCTGTGCAGGGCGCGCAGGAATATATTTTGGCCGGGGACGCGTTCCAGGTGGTGTTAAGTCAGCGCATGAGCGTGCCGTTCACCGCGCGCCCTTTGGATGTCTACCGCGCGCTGCGGGCGATGAATCCAAGCCCTTATATGTACATGCTGAATTTGGGTGACACCCATATTGTTGGTGCCAGCCCGGAGATTCTGTTCCGCTGCCAGGATGGAGACGTCACGGTGCGCCCAATCGCCGGCACCGCATTGCGCGGCGCCACGCCCGAGCTTGACGACGCTAACGCCGCCGCACTTTTAAGTGATCCAAAAGAGCTTGCCGAGCACTTAATGTTGATCGATTTAGGCCGCAACGATGTCGGGCGGGTCGCGGTGCCGGGAACGGTGCGGGTGCCGGATCAAATGGTGATTGAGCGCTATTCGCACGTCATGCACATCGTGTCGCAAGTGATAGGAACCTTACAGCCTGGGCTGGATAGTTTCGACGTGTTCAACGCCTGTTTTCCGGCGGGCACGCTATCGGGTGCACCCAAAATTCGTGCGGTCGAAATCATCCAAAAATTAGAGCCGGTGAAGCGCAATTTATACGGGGGCGCAGTCGGCTACATCAACTGGCGCGGCGAGTCGGACTTGGCGATTGCAATACGCACGGCGGTGATCAAAGACGGGCGCTTGTCGGTACAAACGGGTGCAGGCATCGTCGCCGATAGTGATCCGCAAAAAGAATGGGACGAAACCATGAATAAAGGCCGCGCGGTGTTTCGCGCCGTCGCCCAGGCCAGCCGAGGACTATGAGCGTGAGCGAAATCGAAAACCTGCACGGCTACGCCTTCGCCAGCGACAACACCGCACCCGCCACGCCCGAAGCGCTCAACGCTTACACCGACTTGACCGGCAGTGCAGCCGCGCCTTCCTACGGCAGCGACGCCATGACCGCCAGCGCCATTGAGGCGTTACGCGCCTGGTTTGAGATCGAGGCTGACATTTTTTTCGTGTTTTCTGGCACCGCTGCCAATGCGCTGGCGATTGGTGCCTTACGCGCACCGTTCGAGAGTGTGTTTTGCAGCAACGAAGCGCACATCGAAAAAGACGAGTCCGCCGCGCCGGAGTTTTTTGCCCAAGGTTTGAAGCTGCACCTAATTGGTGACGCACGTGGCGATAAGCTTGATTTGCGCCGGGCCACTGAGATGCTGCGCACCAATCGCGGCATGCATTCGCCGCAGCCGCGTGTAATCAGCGTGACGCAAACCACCGAGTTCGGCACGTTTTATAGCGGCGATGAGTTGGGCGAAATCAGCGCATTTGCCCGGCAAAACAAACTGCATCTGCACATGGACGGCGCGCGCTTTGCCAATGCGCTGGCGTACTCGAAAAAATCGCCGGCCGAACTAACCTGGAAAGCCGGCGTCGACGTGCTGAGTTTGGGCGGTACGAAAAACGGCGTGTGTACTTCCGAAGCGGTGGTGTTTTTCAAACCAGAGCTGGCACAGGGCTTTCTCAACCGACGCAAACAGGGCGGCCAGCTGCTGTCGAAAATGCG
>JANNYO010000392.1:0-11914 GCA_031410115.1 Rhodanobacteraceae bacterium
GATGTACTCAGCGTGCAGCGAAGCCTGCGCGCCCTGGCGAATGCCGGTGCCGAAGCTGTCGCGATGGAAGTCAGCTCCCACGCACTTGACCAGCAACGTGTCGATAGCGTGCCGTTTGAGCTGGCAATTTTCACTAATCTAACGCGCGACCATCTGGACTATCACGCGACGATGGCGGCATATGGCGCGGCGAAAGCTAAGCTATTCGCATGCCCGTCATTGCAATATGCCGCAATCAATTGTGACTGCGAATTTGGCCACTATTTGATCGAACAGCTCGCGCCCAACGTCAAATTGCTGCGCTTTGGCATCAATCAGAATTGCGATGTGCGCGCCGAAAACATCCAGCTGAGTGATCAAGGCGCGCAGTTTGATTTGCACACCGATGCGGGCATACAGCGAATTCACACCGCTTTGCTCGGACGCTTCAATGTGATCAATTTACTCGGCGTGATTGCAGGCTTGCTGGGTTTGGGCTACCGCGTGGCGCAGATTGCGCCGTTGATTCCGAAACTTACTGCGGTACCGGGCCGTATGAGCAGGCTCGGCGGCGGCGCGCAGCCGCTGGTCGTAATTGATTACGCGCACACCCCCGATGCGCTGACGCAAGTATTGCTGAGCCTGCGCGAGCACGTGCGCGGCGGAGCCACCGGTATTAGCGCCGGCACTGGCAACAGCACAGGCACTGGCAACAGCACAGGAGCTGGCACAGGCAAATTGATCTGTGTATTTGGCTGTGGCGGTGATCGTGATCCGGGCAAGCGCGCGCTGATGGGGGCCGCAGTAGATCAGTATAGTGATGTTGCAATCATCACCAATGACAACCCCAGAGGTGAAGCCGAATCGGCGATTACCAATCAAATACGGTCGGGCTTTACCCGGCTGACACCACGTTTGGAACACGCGCGCGCAAGCGCAATCGCAATTGCGATCAGCGCGGCAAAGCCCGGCGATGTGGTGCTAATTGCCGGCAAAGGCCATGAAAATTATCAGGAAATCAGTGGCGTCAAGTATCCGTTTGATGACTTAAATGTGGCGCGCGACGTCATCAATAAATGCGCCGACGGCGGCATGAATTTGCGCCTTAGCGAGGTTGCACAGATGTGCGGCGGCACGCTGATCGGCGCGGATTGTGACTCGAACGCACGCGTGCAAAACGTCAGTGCTGACACCCGCACGCTGCGCGCCAACACGCTTTTCATTGCGCTCAAAGGTGCGCGGGTGGACGGCCATACGCTGCTCACCGCCGCGCAGGAAAACGGCGCAATAGCGGCGCTGGTCAGCCGTGAAACCGATGCGGCGATCGCGCAGATAGTCGTTGACGATGTGCAGCGCGCACTTGCACATTTGGCGCAGCAATGGTTGCTGCGGACGTCGGCATTGTGCGTTGCAATCACCGGCAGCAATGGCAAGACAACTGTAAAAAACCTAACGACTAGCATCCTTGCACTCATGGGGCAAACGCTCTCAACCCCGGGCAATCTGAATAACGAACTCGGTTTGCCAATGACCGCACTCGCGGTGCGCGCCAATGATCAATTTGCGGTCTTGGAAATGGGTGCTGGCAAGCCCGGCGATATTGCTTACCTAGCCGGGATTGCGCGCCCAGACATTGCGCTTGTCAACAACGCCATGGCGGCACATTTGGAGCGCTTAGGTGATGTGCACGGCGTGGCAGAGGAAAAATCGGCAATTTATCGCGCGCTCAAACCCGGCGGCACTGCGGTTATCAATCTAGATGACGCGGAACTGCCCTGCTTTTTGCATGCGGCAAGTGCTGCGGATGCGCACAAAATCAGCTACTCGCTGCACAGCCCATCGGCAGACGTTTACGCCAGTAATATCGAGCTTTCTACACAAACCAAATTTGACCTCAACTGCGGTTTGGGAACAGCCCGCATCGAGTTGGCCTTGGTTGGGCTGCATAACGTTCGAAACGCCCTCGCCGCAGCCAGTATCGCGATCGCGGCGGGCGCAGATTTGGCGCAAATTCGTTTGGGTTTGCAGCAAGCACAGGCAACGGTTGGCAGGCTACAGCTGCAGCCGCAGCCGCAGGGCTGGGATTTGCTAGACGACAGCTACAACGCCAATCCGGGGTCCGTCAAAGCGGGTATGGATGCGCTGATTGCGCTCAGCCGTCCGAGCGGAAAACCGGCGTGGGTGGCGCTCGGAAATATGGCGGAACTGGGTGCTGATGCGGCGCAGCTGCATCAAAATATTGGCGCACATGCGCGGCAAATTGGGGTGGCAAAACTCCTTTGCGTTGGCGCGCACGCAGCGCACGTGGTGGCAGGCGCGGGCGATATCGCACAAGCGTTCAATGATGTAGAAAGCTTAGCGACCTATCTAAAAAACGCGATTGCGCAAACTCCCAACATCAATCTGTTGGTCAAAGGCTCGCGCTCCGCAAAAATGGAACAGGTAGTGCAGCTGTTGGGCGCTGCCAGCGAATCTATGCAAGGAACGCCCTGATGTTACTGCTATTGGCTAAGCAGTTTGCCGCGCAATTTGCGCTGCTAAATGTGCTCAACTACATTAGCTTCCGCGCAATTGCGGCAACCCTGACGGCACTTGCGATCTCGCTGCTTTTTGGCCGCGCGTTTATTCGAACGCTGAGTGCGCAGCAGAAAAAATCCGGCGGCCAGCCGATTCGATCCGATGGCTCACAGCCACATTTTTCCAAGGCAGGCACGCCAACGATGGGCGGTGGTCTCATCATCTTAGCGATCAGCGCCGCCACGTTGCTTTTTGCCGATTTAGCCAATCGCTACACCTGGACATGTTTGGCAGTGCTGTGGAGTTTTGGCCTGATTGGTTGGTTAGATGACTACCGAAAATTAGTCAAGAAAGACCCGAAAGGTCTGCCCGCGCGCTGGAAGTACGCGCTGCAATCACTGTTTGGCTTGGCAGCGGCGGTGTTTTTATATGCCAGCCGCGATGTGTCGGCGGCGACCGAGCTTTACATCCCGTTTTTTAAAGATGTTGCCATTCCACTCGGCGGCTTTTTCATTGTGGTGGCTTATTTTTGGATAGTCGGCTTTTCCAATGCGGTAAATTTGACCGACGGTTTAGATGGCTTGGCGATACTGCCCAGCGTCATGGTCGCCGTTGGCTTAGGTGTTTTCGCCTATGTTGCGGGCGATGTCGGGCATGCAAAATACCTTTTGCTGCACCACATCCCAGGCGCGGGTGAGCTGGCAATCATTGCCGGTGCCGTTGCCGGTGCCGGCCTCGGTTTTTTGTGGTTCAACACCTATCCTGCGATGATTTTTATGGGCGATGTCGGCGCACTTGCGCTTGGCGCGCTGCTGGGCGTGATGGCCATCATTGCGCGCCAGGAGCTGATCTTGGTTTTGATGGGCGGCATTTTTGTGATTGAAACGCTGTCGGTAATCATCCAAGTGGGCTCGTTTAAAACCCGTGGCAAGCGGGTGTTTCGAATGGCACCAATACACCACCATTTCGAGCTGAAAGGCTGGCCCGAACCGCGCGTGATCGTGCGCTTTTGGATCATCACGGTGGTGTTGGTTTTGCTGGGCCTTGCGACATTGAAGGTGCGTTGATGAGTGGTTTTACGCACCCTTTGAGCAACAGTTTTGTCAGCTACAAAACACCTGCTAAACCAGCGCTTGACAGTTGGCTACTGTGTTCCGCGTGCGGCTTGCTGGGCCTTGGCATGGTGATGGTAACGTCAAGCTCACTGGCGATTGCCGACGCGCAAAATCTATCACCATTTTATTTCGCCATCCGCCATGCCGTGGCAATCGCAATCGGCATGGGCCTTTCCGCGTGGCTCTATTTAGCACCATTGGAGCGCATTGAAAAAGCTTCGATTTGGCTCATTTGGGGGGCATTGGCTTTGCTGCTTTTGCCCTGGATTCCGGGTCTGGGTGTACGCATCAACGGCGCGCTGCGCTGGATACGATTGGGCATCACCAACTTCCAAGTGGTAGAAGCCAGCAAGCTAATGATGATCATGTACATGGCGGGATATTGCGTGCGCCAACGCAACCAGCTGCCGGTGCAGTGGCGGGGTATTTTGAAGCCACTCGGCATGGCCAGTATCGGCGTGCTGCTGTTGCTGGCACAGCCAGATTTTGGCTCCGCAACTTTGATTTTGGCAGTCAGCTTGGGCCTGCTTTGGCTTGCCGGCGCGCGCGCTAGTTACTTCACGATCATCGCAATTATCGGCGTTACCGCAATGGCTGGCATTGCCGTTTTAGAACCCTATCGCTTGCAGCGCTTTGTCGGTTTTCTTGACCCATGGGCGGATCCATACAAGTCAGGTTTTCAGTTGACCCAAGCGCTAATCGCGGTCGGGCGCGGTGAACTATTTGGCGTCGGTCTAGGCGACAGTGTGCAAAAATTATTCTATTTGCCCGAGGCGCACTCTGATTTTATCGTCGCTGTGATCGCGGAAGAATTGGGTTTGGTTGGCCTCGTTTTCATCCTGGTGCTGTTTGCGATTTTGGTGGGCCGCGCTTTTGTACTCGGCGCCCGGGCACTTGCAATCGGCAACTTTTATGCCTGCTATTTGGCTTATGGCATCGGCCTTTGGTTTTCCTTGCAAGCACTGGTCAGCATTGGTGTGAACCTCGGACTGCTGCCAACGAAAGGGCTGACCTTGCCCTTGATTAGCGCCGGTGGCAGCTCGGTTATGATGTCGGTTGCAACATTGGGCCTGCTTTTTAATATCAGCCGCATCGTACGCAGTGCGCCGCCGCCGCCAAATCCTGCACTAGGCTCGGCCGCTGTGGGCTATAAATCGTGAGCACACATTCAGCACCCGCAGCGCTGCATCAAGGGCCTATCCTGATTATGGCGGGGGGCACCGGCGGACATGTGTTTCCGGGGCTAGCCGTAGCCGCTGTGCTAGCCGAACGCCAGGTAGCGGTGGCATGGTTGGGCTCGGCACACAGCTTTGAATCCCAATTGATTCCGCAGCGTGGTATCAACTTTAATGCGGTGCAGGTGGGTGGTTTACGCGGCAAAGGTGTCGTGCAAAAATTGAGCGCACCGTGGATGCTGGCACGCGCGATTTTTCAATCCGTGCGAATTTTTCGCCGCATACGCCCGCAGGCTGCGGTTAGCTTTGGCGGCTTTGCCGCAGGTCCAGGCGGAATTGCTGCCACATTGCTGCGGGTGCCGCTGTATGTGCACGAGCAAAACAGCATTCCCGGCATCACCAACCGCGTGCTGGCGAAATTTGCCCGCCGCATCTTGGGCGGCTTGCCAAATGCGACGCTGCAATCATCCAAACGTTTTAGCGTTATTGGCAATCCGGTGCGCGCAGAAATTGCCGCGCTGACAGCGCCCGAGGTTCGCTTTAAAGACCGCAGCGGCCCGCTGCGAGTATTGTGTTTAGGCGGCAGTTTAGGTGCCAAAGCGCTAAATGATTTGGTGCCGCAAGCGCTCGCGTTGATCGCACCAGAACAGCGTCCACAGGTGCGCCACCAGGCGGGCGCTAAACTGCTCGAGTCCGCGCGCGCAGCTTATGTTGATGCGGGCTTGGATACGAATTCGGTGGTGCCATTTATCAGCGATATGGCGCAAGCCTATGGCTGGGCGGACGTGGTGATTTGTCGCGCCGGCGCGCTAACTATTACGGAGCTGTGCGCTGCAGGCGTCGGCGCAATTTTAGTGCCCTATCCGCATGCGGTTGATGATCATCAAACCGCGAACGCACAGTTTTTGGTCGCTGCAGGTGGCGCATTGATCGTGCAACAGCGTGACTTGGATGCAGCAAAATTAGCTGCACTGATAAGCGAGCATACCGATCGCGCACTGTGCCTTAAGCGCGCTCTGGCGGCGCGCAGCGTAGCAAAGCCAGATGCTGCGAAACACTGCGTAGAGATCGTATTGTCGGCTGGGAATCACGCATGAGCAGCACAGAATTTGCACCGCACTTCCCACTCGGGCGCGAGGCCATGCATGCGTTTCGACGCGTGCATTTTATCGGCATCGGTGGCGCGGGTATGAGCGGAATCGCTGAGGTTTTACTGACCCTAGGCTATCAAGTGCGCGGCTCAGACAGCGCCAATTCGCCCACTATCGCCCGGCTGCGTGAGTTGGGTGCGGAGGTGTTTATCGGGCACAGCGCAGACCATATCGTCGGCAGCGATGTGGTCGTCAGCTCAAGTGCGATTTCGGCTTCAAACCCTGAAATCGTTGCCGCCCGTGCAGCCCGCGTTCCGGTGATTCCGCGCGCAGAAATGCTGGCTGAACTGATGCGGTTTCGCCGAGGCATCGCGGTCGCTGGCACGCACGGGAAGACCACGACGACAAGCCTAACCGCGTCGGTGTTGGCGGCAGGTGGGTTAGATCCAACCTTTGTCATCGGCGGCCTACTGAACTCTGCTGGCACCAACGCCAAGTTGGGCTCAGGCGATTGGCTGGTCGCAGAAGCTGACGAAAGCGACGGTTCATTTTTACTGTTACAGCCGCTGCTCGCGGTGATCACCAATATTGATGCAGATCATTTGGAAAACTACGGTGGCTCGTTTGAGACGCTCAAGCGCGCGTTTAGCGAGTTTTTGCATCACTTGCCGTTTTATGGTTTGGCGGTGTTGTGCACCGACGATGCCAATGTCGCCGAATTGGCAAAAACGCTGCCACGGTCGGTACTGAGCTATGGCTTAAACGCAGATGCCGACGTGCGCGCAACGGACATCCGCCAAGCGCAGGGGCAGATGCATTTTAATTTGCAGCTGCCCAGCCCCCAACGATCTGACGCGCAGCGATCCAGCAGCGCCGACCACAACCGGGTGACGGTGCCGATTACACTCAATTTACCCGGCACGCACAATGTTTTAAACGCCTGTGCAGCGGCAGCTGTTGGCCTGCATTTAGGCGTGTCCAGCAGCGCGATTGCGCGTGCGTTGAAGCAATTTAAAGGTGTCGGGCGACGGTTTAATATGCGCGGAGAACTTGCCCTTGATCAAGGCAGTGTGCTGTTTGTTGATGACTACGGACACCATCCGCGTGAGCTAAAAGCGGTGATCGCCGCTGCGCGTGGAGGTTGGCCGGATCGGCGTATTGTCGTGGCATTCCAACCGCACCGATTTAGCCGTACGCGCGATTTGATGGAAGACTTTGCCGAAGTGTTGAGTGCGTGTGATGCACTGGTTTTGACCGAAGTGTACGCCGCTGGTGAAGCGCACAACGAAGCGGCAGATGGGCGGGCGCTCACACGTGCCGTGCGTGCACGTGGTCGGGTTGAGCCGGTGTTTGCGCCCAGTTCGGCTGAGCTAACAAATGTATTACCTGGCGTACTGAAAGATGGCGATTTGCTGTTGCTGATGGGCGCGGGTGACATCGGTCAACGTGCAATCGAGCTGTCCGAACGCGGGCATTTAAGGAGTCGGTTATGAACGTTTTAAGCGCCGCTGATTTCGGCCGGGTTGCCGTGGTGATGGGCGGCAGCAGTCGCGAACGAAGTGTAAGTCTTTGGAGCGGTGAGGCGGTGCTTGCGGCATTGAAGAGTTTGGCGATCGATGCCATCGGTGTTGACGGCATCCCGGCCCTACTGACACTCGTGCAGGCTAAAAAAGTGGATCGCGTGTTCATTATTTTGCATGGCCCAGGCGGTGAAGACGGCACATTGCAGGGCGCATTGGAAGCCTATGGCATGCCCTACACCGGCTCTGGCGTGTTGGCATCAGCGCTGGGTATGGACAAAATTCGCAGCAAGCAAATCTGGCAGCAGCTCGGGCTTTCGACCGCGCAGTTTTGTATCGTTACGCCCAGCGACAGCGCGCAGAGCCTGATGCAGAATTTCGGCTTGCCGATGGTGATAAAGCCCAGCCAAGAGGGTTCAACCTTTGGCATCACGCTGGCGCGCACGCCGGATGAACTCGAAACTGGCCTGCGCGTTGCGCGCGAAATTGGCGGTGAGATTTTGGCTGAGCGATTAATTGACGGCGAGGAATACACCGTCACCATTTTGGCTCAAGGTGATGCGCGCGCGGCAGTGGCGCTACCGGTAATTCACATCGTGCCGAAGCAAACGTTCTACGATTTTGACGCGAAGTATTTGTCTGACGCCACAGAATATTTAATTCCGTCGGGCTTATCCGCGCAGGCTGAATTGGCGATGCAAACGCTGGCACTGCAGGCGTTTCATGCAATCGGCGCGAGCGGCTGGGCGCGTATAGACGTGATGACGGATCGCACCACGGGCGCGCAATATTTGCTTGAGGCCAACACCGCACCGGGTATGACCAGCCACAGTTTGGTGCCCAAAGCCGCTGCCAGTGTCGGGATAAATTTTGCCGAACTCTGTCGACACGTTTTGGCATCTAGTTTCAAGCCAAACCAAATAACAGGAGCGGGCTGATGCGACAAAAACTGAGTCGACTGTGGTTTTCCACACTGTGCCTAACCGCAGCGGCGGTGCTGGGTTTGACGGTATTTGGCATCTGGCGTGCGCGTCAAGATCAGTGCATGTTCGCGCTTAAAACCCTGACTGTAGAAAGCCGATTTGAGCATTTGAGCGCTGAGCAAATTCGCGCTGCGATCAAAACTCAGCTGGACGCTGGATTTTTTAGCATTGATCTGGGCGCAACGCGCGCGCAGCTGCTGGCGCTACCGTGGGTTGCGCAAGTGGAAGTGCGTAAACGTTGGCCCGATTCGGTGTTCGTGCGGGTCGTAGAGCGAAATGCGGTTGCGCTTTGGGGTAGGGACCAACTGCTCGACGCTAAGGGCAGCGCATTTCACGTCGAAGGTGCCGGTGCGATGCATGGGCTGGTTAGCCTGCGCGGCCCCGACAGCCGACGCCAAGAATTGTTAGCTTTCTATCGGAGCAGTGAACCGATGCTGCGCAATTTGAGCCTGCACTTGACGCACGCACGATTTAGCAAACGCGGTGCGCTGACACTGCGCTTGAGCGATGCCAGCAAAATTATTCTAGGGCGTGAACAGCAGACCGCACGCTGGCAGCGCTTCATCGAAAATTTACCGACGCTGCGCGCGAAGAATCAGGGTCAACGGTTAATCGAGGTTGATTTACGCTACACCAACGGCCTCGCGGCACGCTTCGAAGCGCTCCGTCCAGATGTTGCACCGACCGTGCCCCCGCCGCCCAAGCCTGCTGCCGCGCCACGCACACCCTTAGGCCCGGCGGTGCTGGCCGGGACTTTTGGCGCAACTTCACGTTTGACCTCAACTACTGCTATGGAAACCCCACGATGAGAACTTTGATTGGAACCGGTCGTGATCGACAGCTGATCGTCGGCCTAGACGTCGGCACCTCAAAGGTCAGCGTGATCGTTGGCGAACTGACGCCAGGCGAACCGATGGAAGTGATTGGCGTTGGCACGCAAACCTCGCGCGGCATTAAGCGTGGTGTGGTCGTGGACATTGAATCGACCGTGCAAGCGATCCAGCGCGCCATCAGCGAGGCGGAATTGATGGCGGGCTGCGAAATTCGCTCGGTGTATGCGGGCATTGGTGGCAACCATATTCGCAGCCTGAATTCGGCGGGCGTGGTGGCGGTGAAAGAACGCGAAATTTTGCCATCCGATGTGGATCGCGTTTTAGACGCGGCAAAAGCGCTGCCGATTCCTGCGGATCAAAAAATCATTCACGTGTTAGCGCAGGAATATTTGATCGACGATCAAGACGGTATCCGCATGCCTGTTGGTATGTCCGGCACGCGTTTGGAAGCAAAAGTGCACATCGTTACCGCCGCCACCAGCGCGATTCAAAACATGACCAAATGCGTGCAACGCTGTGGTTTACAGGTTGATAATTTAATCTTGCAACCGCTTGCCAGCAGCGTCGCAGTACTGACCGAAGATGAAAAAGATTTAGGCGTGATGCTGGTTGACTTGGGTGCAGGCACCACCAATATCGCGATCTGGAAAGGCGGCGCACTGCACCACAGTTCGGTAATTCCACTGGGCGGCGATCAAGTGACCGGTGATATCGCCCAGGCGCTGCGCACCACCACGCCGAGCGCGGAGGAGTTGAAAATTAAATATGCCTGTGCGCTTGCGAAGCTAGCCGCGCCTGAGGAAACCATTCAAGTACCGGGTGTCGGCGAACGCGAGTCCAGGCGGCTATCGCGGCAGCTGTTAGCCAGTGTCGTGCAGCCGCGTTACGATGAAATTTTGGGTTTGGCACATTCTGAGTTGCGGCGTTCGGGCTTAGAGGATTTGGTACCCGCCGGCATCGTTATCACCGGCGGTGGTGCCAAGATCGAGGGCGCAGTTGAGCATGCCGAGGAAGTTTTCGGCATGCCTGTACGCTTGGGCCTGCCGGCCGGCGTAACCGGCCTGTCAGATGTAGTCGCCAATCCGGCGCATGCCGCTGGTATCGGTTTTTTATTGTACGGCGCCGAACTTTATCTGCGCGAGAACAGCCGAGTCAGCGTGCCCAAAACAAAAGCCGGTGCGCTTTTTGCTCGGATGCGCCAATGGTTTGGCGGTGAGTTTTAAGCGCGCGCCATAATCTAGGCCATCCTTTTTAGCTCCATAACCTAACAAACCAAAAATATTTTGCTTCGATGTTAGGAAACTGTCGAAAAGTTCGAAAAAATTTTGTAAGCTTCCTTAAATGTTGTTTTGCCTTGGCAAGACATCTAATCCCACCAACGCTCGGCCGCTTCGGCCAATGGAGAACAACATGCTGCAATTAATCGAAAACGATTTGCCAAGCGCCGTCATTAAAGTTATTGGTGTCGGTGGTGGTGGTGGGAATGCGGTCTCAGCGATGATGCAATCGACGCTAGAAGGCGTTGAGTTCATCGTCGCTAACACCGACGCACAGGCATTAAAGAAGACTGGCGTACCCAACGTGCTTCAGCTGGGAACGGGCGTTACCAAAGGCTTGGGCGCAGGCTCAAACCCGGAAGTTGGCCGTCAAGCGGCACTAGAGGATCGCGAGCGTTTGACCGAAATGTTGAAAGGCGCCGATATGGTGTTCATCACCGCTGGCATGGGTGGTGGCACCGGCACCGGTGCAGCACCGGTGGTGGCACAAATCGCGAAAGACTTAGGTATTTTGACCGTGGCTGTGGTGACCCGGCCGTTTATTTTTGAAGGCACCAAACGTCAAACAATGGCGCAAAAGGGCATTGAAGAATTGGCGCAAAACGTCGATTCGTTGATCACGATTCCGAATGAAAAATTGCTCGCGGTAATGGGGCGTGATGTCAGCTTGATCAATGCCTTTAAAGAAGCCAATAAAGTTTTATTAGGTGCCGTACAAGGCATCGCCGAGCTGATTACGCGCCCAGGTTTAGTCAACGTCGACTTCGCCGATGTGCGCACGGTGATGAGTGAAATGGGCCTTGCGATGATGGGCACCGGTCAAGCCAAAGGCGATGATCGCGCCGTTGCTGCGTCGGAAATTGCCATTGGCAACCCGCTGTTGGAAGACGTCAATCTCAAGGGCGCATGCGGTATTTTGGTCAACATCACCGCCGGCCACACCTTAAGCCTGCGCGAATTCAACGATGTCGGTCGCATCATTGGCGAGTTCGCATCGGAAGATGCCACAATCAAAATCGGCACCGCGCTCGACCCTGATTTGGCCGATGAAGTACGCGTTACCGTGGTCGCGACGGGTTTGAATCGCTTGCCAAATAGTCAAACTGGGCGCGAACAGCGCGGTACCGCACGCAACAATATGCGCGTCGTTTCCGGCTTCGAGGCACCTGCCACCACGCCCGCCGCACAATCGGCATTCGCCCCGGTACTGCCACATCGCCAAAACGGCGCGGCAACCGTGGCACCGATGCAAACCGCTCCGGCAACTGCAAACATTCGTCGTCCGCTCGGCAACGCAGCAGCAATGACGGATAAGCAAATTGAGCTGTTGAATATCCCGGCATTTTTGCGCCAACAGGCGGACTAACGCCACGGCGACATTTGGCGCCTACGCCGCGCAATGTCCGGCCGCGCCGCGCACGCCC